>DATDYS010000032.1:0-4189 GCA_035288925.1 Candidatus Nanoarchaeia archaeon | reverse complement strand
CCGGGGCCGTTGACTGCGCAGCCCATTATTGCAACATGAATCGGCTTTTTTATTTTCTCTGTTGCGTTTTCAATCTCTTCGACTAATTTAATGACATCAATCTGGGTCCTTGCGCATGTAGGGCAGGAAGTGACCTGAACGCCATCATTTCTCAAGCCAAGAGAGCGCAAAATTAATTTTCCGGATTTGACTTCCTCTTTCGGATCTTCCGACAGCGAAACTCTTATCGTGTCGCCAATGCCTTCTGAAAGCAGCATCCCCATCCCCATTGCGGATTTTATTGCGCCCGGCAGCCTGGAGCCCGCTTCCGTAACGCCAAGATGCAAAGGATAATTCGTTTTTTGCGCAAACAGCCTGTAAGCCTGAACCATTCTGGGAACATCTGATGCCTTTAATGAAACAATCGTGTTGTAGAAATCCAAATCCTCGAGAATTTTTACGTGGCGCATCGCGCTTTCAACCATCGCTCCGGGCGCATAGCCATATTTTTCATACAAGTCCTTTTCCAAAGAGCCGAGATTGACGCCAATTCTTATCGGAACGCTGTAATCTTTGCATGCTTTTACAACCTGCTGGACTTTGTCAATGCTCCCTATGTTTCCGGGATTAATCCGAACTTTATCGGCGTATTTTACTGCTTCCAGTGCTATTCTATAATCAAAATGGATGTCAACAACAAGAGGGATGGAAATATTTTCCTTTATTTCCTTTAATGCCTTTGCTGCGTCCATTGTAGGGGCAGAAACTCTTATTATATCGCATCCAACTTCTTCCAATCCGTGAATTTGAGATATAGTTTTCTTTGCATCAGTTGTGTCTGTTGTTGTCATTGACTGGATTGGGATGGGCGCATCTCCTCCGATGAATAAATTTCCAACTTTGACCTTGCGGGATTCTCTTCTTTGAATATTGTTTTGAGCCATTTTATCTGGTTTATTTTTTTAAATTATTTTATTTGATTCTATTCTAAATGTGTTAGACTGAAAGAACTATTTTTATTTCCTGTTTAAAAGTTCATGGATAGCCAATTTAATTCCTTCCTTGTCAATTCCTATTAATTTCTTTTGTATGTCCTGCTTGCCATGCTCAATGAATTCGTCCGGAATTCCTATCCTTTTGACGTTCGCTTTTATTCCATTATCTTCCAGTAATTCCAAAACAGCAGAGCTAAACCCGCCATTTATTGTGCCTTCCTCAAGTGTGATTATATTTTTGAAATTTTTAGAATAATTCAGTATTAACTCACTATCAATCGGCTTGGCAAATCTTGCGTTTATGATTGCAGCACTAACTTTTAATTCTTCAGCAGCATGAACTGCGTCATACAAAATAGGGCCAACACCCAAAATCAACAAATCGTTTCCCTCCCTTAAAACTTCCCCTTTGCCAACTTCAAGCTTCCTGAATTCTGAATCAAGCAAAATTCCGATTCCTGCTCCTCTTGGGAATCTTACGCTCGAAGGCCCATTGATGAAAGTGGCGGTGTAAAGCATGTGCTGCAATTCGTTTTCGTCCTTCGGCACCATTATTGTCATGTTGGGAACTGCCCTCAGGTAGGCGATGTCAAAAGGCCCGTTATGCGTCGGGCCGTCATCTCCAACCAAGCCTGCCCTGTCCAGCGCAAATATAACCGGAAGATTCTGGATGCATACATCATGGATAATTTGGTCGTAAGCCCTCTGCAAAAAAGTTGAATAAATTGCGCAAACAGGCCTCATTCCTGAAATCGCCAATCCTGCTGCGAATGTTGTTGCATGCTGCTCCGCTATGCCAACATCAATTGTCCTTTCCGGAAAATGCTTTTCAAATTTACTCAATCCTGTTCCGGATTTCATTGCTGCAGTGATTGCAATTATTTTTTCATTTTCCTCTGCAATCCTTATCAAAGCATTTGCAAAGGCATCGGTCCAGCTTATGTTGGTTGTTGTAACATATTTCTGGCCGTTGATCGGGTCAAATTTGGACATGCCATGAAACTTTTCCATGTCTTTTTCCGCGAATTGGTAACCCTTTCCTTTTTCAGTCTTGACATGGAGCAAAACAGGGCCTTTCAGGTCTTTTATGTTTTGAAGAGCCATTACCAGCTCGTCTATGTTATGGCCGTCGATTGGGCCGAAGTATTGAAATCCGAGGCTCTCAAAGAAAATTCCTTCTGATGTCAAATTTCTGAGCCTTTCCTGCGCTTTGAAAACCATTTCAAGCTCCCCTTCCCCAATGCCGGGAATTTTTTGCAGAAATCCTTTTGTTGTTTTTCTCAGCTTGAAATAGCCGGGCTTAAGCACAATTTTGTTCAGATAATTTGAAATCGCGCCGACATTGGGGGAAATTGACATCTTGTTGTCGTTAAGGATTACCAGCATGCTGGTTTTATCCGCCCCGAGGTTGTTCAGGCCTTCAAAGGCAAGCCCTGCTGTTAGGGAGCCGTCGCCCACTATAGCAACAACTTTATGATTCTCGTTTTTGTAATCCCTTGCTTTTGCAATTCCAAGAGCTGCTGAAATTGCGGTTGCAGCATGCCCCGCGCCAAATACATCATACTCTGACTCATTTATGTTGCAGAACCCGCATACTCCCTTGTACTGCCTTAAAGTCTGGAAATTATCCTTTCTTCCTGTTATTAATTTATGCGGGTAGCATTGATGGCCAGTATCAAATACAATCTTGTCTGCTGGAGCGTCAAAAACATAATGGGCCGCTATGGTCAGTTCAACAGCGCCCAGCGGACTGCCCAAATGGCCGCCGTTCTTTGAAACCACCTCTATGATTTTGTCCCGGATGTCCTGCGCAAGAATTTTCAGCTCTTCCCTAGCCAGTTTTTTCAGGTCTTTGGGAGAATTAACTTTATTTAGAACTCCGTACTTGCCAATCTGATTTTGTTGTTCCACTCATAACCCCCATCTTTCGAAAGGTATGCTTTTGTTTATAAAACTTTTGAACGACGCATTTAGGGTATTGAAAATAAATCAACGTATAATGCAAACAGTGTTTGAAAAAATTTAAATATTTGGATGTTTAGGGTGAGATTATGATTAAAAAAATAAAAGGGAAGTATGTTGTCCTGTCAGAGAAAACAGGAAGGAAGTTTGGAACTTACAAAACCAAGAAAGAAGCTGTGAAAAGGCTGCAGCAGATTGAATTCTTTAAGCACTTGAAAGGGAAGTGGAAGAAAAAATAAATTTTGAAAATATCTTAAAAATTTACACTATGTAGTGCATTTTTTTTGATAGTTTTAAATTAACTAATAAAAAGTGATGCTTACTATTAATTGATTTATAAAATAATTTTATAGTTTATAGACGACAAAAATGAACCACTCAGGAGAAATGTTACATTTATTAATATAAGCTGCATTTTCTATTTTAATTGTAGGTACCAGTTTAGTATCTCTGAAATAAAAATTCGTCAAAATGAAACCTCAATCCGTTAATAAGGTATGCAAAGCTTTGAAAGAGCTTGGATTTGAATTTGTCAGGCAAAAGGGAAGTCATCTTCGCTTTGCCCATCCCGATGGCAGAAAGACAACCGTCCCGTCACATTCTGGAGAAGATATTGGCCCTAAATTATTAAATAAGATTGCAAAAGACATAGGAGTTGAAAAAGAAGAATTCGAAAGGGCATTAAGCCAATATTAGTTTAGAGTTTTGAACTGGGACTTCAATTTCCCTTATATCCACTTTTCTTACAACAGGATTATTATCTTCCAAACATAATTCTATAACTTCCTTAACTCTTTTCATGAGCTCTTTTTGATTTTTAGCTTGTGTGTGGCAGCCTTGAAGCTCGGGAACATCGGCTACATAATAACCATCTTCGTCCTTTTCAACCAGCACTTTGAACTTCATAACTTTCATTTTAGAGTTTTTGGGCATAGTAATCCTTATCGGAGTGATAAATATAAATGTTTCGATTAATAATTAACTTTTATTGTGCAAAGCCAACTCAACAGATAGTTTTTTAAATCCCTTATTCTTCCATTAACATATTACCCGTGAACTACACTGCTTCGGCAGGAGGGCTTTAAATGGAAAAGGAACAATTTCAATCAGCATTAGCAAAAGCAAAGAGTATTTCTAGTAAAAGGAATTTCAAGCAGTCGGTTGATTTAATCATAAACCTGACTGGATTGGACCCAAAGAAGCCGGAACATCAATTAGACTTGTTCGTGACGATGCCGCACTCAAGAGGCAAG
>DATDYS010000031.1:0-11498 GCA_035288925.1 Candidatus Nanoarchaeia archaeon | reverse complement strand
ATAGGCATCAAAGTGAGTATAATGCCGCCCGATATAAAACTACCAGATAACATTGAATTAGTTGAGAAAAAGGAAATCAAGGTTGAGGGAGTAAAAGAAGAGGAAAAAACCATTAAAGAAGCACCAAAGAGGAAAAGGAAGAAGAAAGATGAAAGCAAAGGAACTGAAAGCAATGAGTGAGCTTGATTTGGAAAACAAATCAATCGAGCTGAAAAAGGAACTGATGAAGGTTAATTCGCAGATAGCGATAGGCACTCTGCCAAAAAGCCCCGGGAAAGTCAAGGAAATGAAAAGGGCCATTGCCCAAATACTCACGATAAAAAGGATAAAACAAAAAGGAGGAATAAAAAAGGAATGAGTGAAGTATGCCCAATGTGTGGCTTGGTAAAAGAACTGTGTGTCTGCGAGACAATAGCCAAGGAAAGCCAGAAGATTTTGGTTTACCTCGAGCGCAAGAAGTTCAACAAAAACTATACGATTGTTGAAGGGATTGATGCAAAGGAAATAGACCTCAAGGATTTGGCAAAAAGGCTTAAGTCAAAGCTTGCGTGCGGCGGCACCATCAAGGGTGGTAAGATCGAGCTGCAGGGCGAGCAAAGGCAGAGAACCAAGAGAATCTTGGTTGAATACGGTTTTGCGCCAACCAGCGTTGAACTGAGATAAAAATTGCAAATAACGGCCCGGCACAAGGCGCTAGGCTCTGTAACCTCCTTAATAAAATCAAAATGGCAAAAACAGAATCAAGAAACATAGGAATCGTTTTGGAAGCCCCAAAGCAGAAGTGCGCTGACATTAACTGCCCATTTCACGGCAAGCTCAGCGTCAGGGGGCGCCAGTTTACAGGCACAGTTATATCTGCAAAAATGAGAAAGACGGCAGTCATAGAATTTGAGAGGCTGAATTTCTTGAAGAAATATGAGAGATATGAAAAGCGAAGAACAAGATTAAAAGTTCATAATCCTGAATGCATCAATGCAAAAGACGGCGACATTGTAGATGTTATAGAATGCAGGCCCCTGAGCAAGACAAAAAACTTTGTGATAATAAAGAATCTCGGCCAGGAAAAAGGATTCAAAGGAAGAATGGAAGCGAGAGAAGCATCAAAAGTAACCAAGCCGGCTAAGGAAGAGCCGAAAGCAGAGGGTGGAAAGTAAATGCAGGCATTAAAATCAAACGTTACAAGGGCGCTGCCGGTATACAGTGAAGTTGAAACCTGCGACAATTCAGGCGCAAAGCGAATCAAAATTTTCACGGTTGTCGGGCTGAAAACCGTCAAGGGAAGAATAGGAAGCTGCGGCGTCGGCGATTTGGTCCAGGCTGCAGTCAAAAGTGGAAAGCCGGACATGAGGAAAACGGTTGTTTATGCAGTCATCGTGAGGCAGAAGAAAGAATACCGAAGGGCAGACGGCATGAGAATAAAATTTGAAGATAATGCGGCAGTCGTTTTGAAAGATGACAAGGGAAACCCAAAAGGGACGATATTCAAGGGCGCAATCGCAAAAGAAGCATGCGAGAGATGGCCTGGAATAGCAAAAATAGCGAGCATAGTGGTTTAATTTACTAAAATGAAAAAATTTTCAGTCGAGTGGAAAAGCAGCACCAAGCCGGGCAAGCAGAGAAAATACAGGTTTAATGCCCCACTCCACATCAGGCAAAAATTTGTCAGCGCCCACCTTTCAAAAGATTTGAGGCAGAAGCTCAAAAAAAGAAATGTGGACCTGAGAAAAGGTGACAAGGTAAAAGTTATGCGCGGCCAGTTCAAAAAGCACGAAGGCAAAGTTGACAGGGTGGATCTAAAAAAGTCGCTTATTTTTGTAAGCGGAGTTGAATCCACAAAAAGAGACGGCACAAAAAGGCCGCTTGCGCTGAACCCCTCAAATTTAATGATTACAGAATTAAATATGGAAGATAAGCAGCGCCAGAAAATCATGGAGAGAAAATAAAATGGGAAAAGATCATTTAGCAAGGCTTGCGGCGCCTAAGACATGGCACATTGACAGGAAGAGCACTACTTTTATCACAAAGCCGGTGCCAGGGCCTCACGGTCTGCAGTCGGGAATGCCTATTAATGTAATCTTAAAGGAAATTTTGAAATATGCATCAACAACCAAAGAAGTCAAAAAAATCCTCAATACAAATGAAGTAAAAGTTGACGGCAAGGCAAGAAAGGATTTCAGGTTTCCGGTCGGGCTTTTTGACACGCTCGAATTCCCAAATATAAGCGAGCAGTTTAGGATTATGCTGAACAAAGGGGGCAGGCTCGAGCTGATCAAAATAAAAAAAGAAGAAGCTTCAGTGAAGCCATGCAAAATAGTCGGAAAGACAATGGTAAAGGGGAAGCTTCAGCTCAATTTGTATGACGGCAAAAATATACTTGCAGGCGCCGGAAATTACAAGGTCGGAGATTCGGTATTACTATCATTGCCTGAGCAGAAAATCAGCAAGCATCTCAAGCTCGACAAGAAATCTTCAATATTCCTGGTTGGCGGAAAGCACGCAGGCGAGATTGGAAACGTTGAAGACATCAAGGAGAACAAGATAATCTACAAAGACTCAGGCGGAAATCTTGTTGAAACGCTAAAGAAATATGCTTTCGTTGTCGGAGATTCAAAGCCGCTTATAACTTTATTATAATAAAATGAACGCAATGAGATCAATCAAAATTGAAAAAGTAACTTTAAACATTGGCGCTGGTAAAGACCAATCCAAGCTGGAGAAAGGGCTGATACTGCTGAATGCAATTGCGCAGGCAACCCCTGTAAAGACAATAACAAACAAGAGAATTCAGGAATGGGGATTAAGGCCGGGATTGCCGATTGGATGCAAGCTTACTTTGAGAAAAGAAAAGGCAGTCAAGATACTTCCAAGGCTGCTTGAGGCAATCGAGCACAAGCTCGCTGCAAGGCAGTTTGACGAGAACGGAAATGTTGCATTTGGAATTCATGAATACATAGAAATCCCCGGAGTCAAGTATGACCCTAAAATAGGAATCATGGGGCTTGAAGTGTGCGTAACCCTTGAAAGGCCCGGTTACAGGATAAAGAGAAGAAGGCTGATGGCAAGAAAAATCCCAACAAGGCACAGAATCAAGAAAGCTGAAGCAATTGAGTTCATGGCAAAAAATTTCAATATATCACTGGAGGAAGAATAAGAATGACATATAGCGATTACCGCAAGGCTTTCAAGCAGCTTAAGGCAAAGCCAATCAAGCTGCAAAAATACATCAAGAATAATGCTCCAAAGCCGAGGAAACACGGGCGGTTCACAACCAAATGCAGAAGATGCGGAAGGCCCGGAGGCCACATCGGAAAATACGGACTGGAATTATGCAGAACATGTTTCAGGGAAGTTGCAGTTTCATTGGGATTCAAAAAATACAGTTAAAGGTGCAAAATGTTAAATGATCCACTAGCAGACGCAATGTCATTGATTTTGAACAACGAGGCAATCGGAAAATCAGACTGCCTGCTGAAGCCGTCTTCAAAACTGATGAAAGAAGTGCTGAAAGTCATGAAAGACAACAGTTACATTGCCGACTTCAAGGAAGTTGAAGACGGAAGGGGAAATTATGTTTTATTGGCTTTGAACGGAGGCATCAACAAATGCGGAGTCATCAAGCCAAGATACAGCGTCAAGAATAACGAATTCGAGAAGTTTGAAAGGAGATTTTTGCCCGCAAAGGATTTTGGAATTTTGTTTGTTTCAACTCCAAAAGGAGTAATGACGCACTACGATGCCAAATCAAAAAAGCTTGGAGGAAAACTGCTGGCTTACTGCTACTAAAATTAAAATGGCTGAATCAAAAAGGAACAGGAACAGGAAATTGAAAATAAGCAGCGAGGTAGAGCTGCCAAAAGGAGTTACTGCGGATTTTGACGGCCAGAATCTTACAATTAAAGGCCCAAAAGGCGAAGTGCAGAGGCTGATGGGCAAGCAGTTGACAGCAAAAGTTGAGGGAAGCAAAATAGTTTTTGAATCAGGAAGGGACACAAAAGAAAATAAATCAATGCTCGGCTCGCTGACTGCCCATGTTAAGAATATTATCAGGGGAGTTGTTGAAAATCACAATTACACATTAAAGATATGCTCGGGCCATTTCCCGATGACAGTTACAGTATCCGACAACAAGCTGCATGTCAAGAACTTTTTGGGAGAGAAAGTTTCAAGGGTTTTGGCTCTAAAGCAGGGTGCTTCGGTAAAAGTTGACGGCGCTTTGATACACGTCAGCAGCGCAAGCAAGGAGCTTGCCGGCCAGGTAAGCGGAGATATAGAGCAGCTTATGAGAAGGCCGGGATTTGACAACCGTGTTTTTCAGGACGGAATTTACATAATAAACAAGGACGGAAAGGAATTGAAATAAAAGAAAATTAACAATTAAAAATGACAAGCGAAGAAAAGTTAGTGGCAGAATTTAATGAGATTCTTAAGGAAATTGAATCTATAGCTAGAGAGTATGAAGAAAGGAGCAAAGGTTGGATACATTCAAATCCAGAACGAAATGAAATGTTGCAAAGAATGAGGGCAAAAGTTGCCGAATTAGAACAAATAAGCATTGATAAGATAAAGCTGCAAAGAGCAATTAACATGATTCTTGAAAAAGTTAGGATGGAAATACAAAAAATACTAGAGCGTACTCAACTATCCGAGACTGAAAAAAAGATAAGAGAATTGTTAGACCGCATGAAAGGTGAGGAATTATGGACTATCCCTTCTTGGTATTTAGGTGGTGGTACTACTAAGGTTGGCTATTGCCAAAGACTTCGAGAATTAAATATAGAAGAAAAAGATCTTATTGAAGTTAATGAGAGGGTAATGGAGCTTATGGATAGATTAGTAAAAGCAGCAGAAAAATTAGAATAATTTTATTATAACTAAAATGGCACAAAATAACATATTGCTAGCTGTAAGAAAAGAAATGAAGGAGCGCAAGCCCGAGTTTATCAGGCAGGACAATCCCAAGAGAATGAAGCTCAATTACAAATGGAGAAAGCCAAAAGGAGTTCATTCAAAGATAAGGCACCATTTCAAAGGCAGAAGGAAAATGCCGTCGCCGGGATACAAGTCTCCGGCAGCCGTTAAAGGGTTGCATTCAACAGGGCTTGAGATGGTAAGAGTTTTTTCAGCTGATGAAGTTTCAAAGATAAAAAAAGATACTCAGGGAATAATTGTACCAAGAACCGCAGGCAGGAAGAAAAAGCTAGAAATTTTGAAAAAAGCAAAGGAGCTGAATGTTCAGGTTTTGAACTTGAACACTGACGAGTCAATCCAGAAGATTGAAAATTTCATGAAATCAAAATCACAAAAAAAGACCCAGGCAAAAAAAGAGGAGAAAAAGCCCGAGGCGAAAGAAAAGCCGAAGGAAAAGCAGGAAGAAAAATTGACTGATGAGCAGCGGAAAGAAGCTGAGAAAAAAGAAAGAGACAAAGTGTTGACACAAAAAAACTAAAATGTTCAGCGTACAAAGAAGGTTGGCAGCAGGCATATTGAAGTGCGGGGAGCACAGGATTAAATTTGACTCTTCAAAGCTTGATGAAATAAAGGAAGCCATTACTAAATCAGATGTAAGGGCTTTGATAAACCAGGGCGCAATCACAAGAAGGAGAGTGCTGAACACATCACGGTTCTGGGCGAGAAAAACAAAGAAACAGAAAATCGCCGGCAAGCAGAAAGGCCACGGCTCAAGAAAAGGCAAAAAAACTGCCAGGCTCCCTGCAAAAAGAGTTTGGATGAACAGAATAAGGCTCCAGAGAAATTTTGTCAAGTCGCTCAGGGACAATAAAATGATATCCACAACAGACTATCACGAGCTTTACATGAAAAGCAAAGGCGGATTTTTCAGGAGCATAAGGCACCTGAAGCTGTACGTGCAGGAGAAGGGGTTGGTGAAAAATGAAAAGAGGTAATATTTTCACAGTCCCTTTTAGAAGGAAAAGGCAGGGAAGGACATACTACAAAAAAAGAATGAGAATACTGCTGTCCAGCAGGCCCAGGTTTGTAGTCAGAAAATCATTAAGGGACATAAAGGCATCAATCGTTGAGTATGGCGTAAAAGGGGATAAAGTAATGCTTACAGTCAGCTCAAAAGCATTAAAAAATTTTGGATGGAAAGGTGACAACGGAAATTTATCCAGCGCTTATCTTGTTGGATTTTTGGCTGGCAAGAAATCGGTTGAAAAAGGAATCAAGGAAGCAATTTTTGATTTGGGCTTCAGCAATTCAATTAGGGGCTCAAGATTGTACGCGGCGCTTGCAGGCGCAATTGACTCGGGGCTTAAAATTCCGTTTGACCAGGAAATCCTGCCTTCCAAAGAAAGAATTTCAGGCGATCACATTGCAAAATATGCGCATTTATTAAAATCCAACAAGGAGAAGTATGAGAAGCAATTTTCAAATTACTTGAAAAGGGGACTTGCTCCGGAAGATGCTGTAAAGCATTTCAATGAGATAAAGGGTAAAATACATGGCTAAGAAAAAAATAGAAGAAAAAGTAAAGGAACAGCCGGAAGCTGAAGAGAAGGCAGAGCAGGCTGCGGTGCCTGACGAGGAGCCTGTAATAGAAACCCCAAAAGAGGGTTTGGCTACGGAGCTCGGGGAAGTCAAAGAGCTCGAGCAGGAAATAGTTGAGGAAGTAAAGAAAAAAGGGGCGTTTGAAAAAGAATCCTGGAAGCCAAGAACATCTCTTGGAGTGCAGGTCAAGAGCGGGGAAGTCACAAGCATTGATTACGCCTTGGACAAACGAATCAAGATACTTGAGCCTGAAATAGTTGAGGCTCTGCTCCAAAATTTACAGACTGATTTGCTGATGGTCGGCCAGGCAAAGGGCAAATTCGGCGGCGGTCAGAAAAGAATTTTCAAGCAGACTCAGAAGAAAACGCAGGAAGGAAACAAGCCGAAATTCGCAACTTTTGCTGTTGTCGGAAATGAAAATGGCTATGTTGGAATCGGCTACGGAAAGTCGAAAGAGACGGTTCCCGCAAGAGAAAAGGCAATCAGGCAGGCAAAACTTAATGTAATAAAAATAAGGAGAGGATGCGGAGACTGGGGATGCGGCTGCGGCGATGCGCATACTGTTCCGTTCAAGGTCACAGGAAAGGCAGGCTCTGTTGTAATTACATTAATACCGGCTCCGAAAGGAACTGGATTGAAAGTGGAAAAAGAATGCCAGAAAATTTTAAAAATGGCAGGAATAAAAGATGTATGGTCAAGAACCGAAGGCCAGACAAGAAGCAAGCTCAATCTGCTGCTTGCATGCTTCAGCGCCCTTCAGCAGCTCATCCAGGTTAAATTAAACGAAAAAAGTGCAAACAATTTGAGTGTCGTAGAAGGAATGTCAAAATTAACCAACTAAAATGGAACAAAAAACAAAAGTTAAGCCGGTTAAAGCGGCACTGGCGCCCGGAAACCTTGCAGCAGTAAGAATCAGGGGGCGCACTATGGTAAGGACTACAATAGTTGACGCAATGAACATGCTGAGGTTGTATAAAAATAATTTTTGCGTTGTGGTTCCTAACACCCCTACTTACTTAGGCATGCTTAAGCAGGCAAAGGATTACATAACCTGGGGAGAGATTGACGATGAAACTTTCAAGCTGCTCGTCGAGAAGCGTGGAGAGGAATTTCACGGGCGGGAGACAGACTCAAAAGAACTGATTAAATACAATGATTATTTTGTTGTTGGCGGTAAAAAACTAAAAAGATACTTCAGGCTGAATTCCCCAAGAAAAGGATTTGGAAGAATAGGCATCAAGCAGTCATTCCAAAGGGGTGGAGCATTGGGATACAGGGGAGCCAAGATAAATGATTTGATTAAGAAGATGGTATAACGCAGCTAATTTAATAAAATCAAATATTTGTGATTAAAATGACAGTAAACAAAAGAAAGAAAAATGACAGGCAGCGCGGCCATAAGACCCACGGCTGGGGCGCTAAGAAAAAGCACCGAGGGAAAGGCCATCAGGGCGGTGCGGGAAACGCGGGCTCCGGAAAAAGGGCAGATTCAAAAAAGCCGAGCTACTGGAAAGACCTGGAATATTTCGGAAAGCACGGGTTTATCAGCAAAACTCCCAAGGTTAAAATCAATGCAGTCAATGTAAGCTATCTTGAGCAGCACCTTACCAGCTTATTGTCGTCAAACCTTGTAAAGAAAGAAGGCGCAGTTTATTCTGTTGAGCTGGAAAAATTGGGATATAACAAGCTGCTCGGCGACGGAACGATTTCAGTGAAGTTCAAGATAACAGCGCCTTACGCATCCAAATCAGCAGTGGAAAAAGTCAAAGAAGCCGGCGGGGAAGTTGTTGGTTTAATTGAGATAAAAGAGCAAATCAAAAAAGAGCAGAAATAAGATTATTATAACCTTAATATAATTTCCAGCAATAATTTTAATAAAACCACAGAACATAATAAAAATCTTATAAAAAACCAAAAATGTCTCTTTGGCAAACAATTATCTCAAACCTTCCGGAAGTTGAAGCTCCGACACAGAAGGCACTTTCTTTTAGGGAGAAGCTGAAATGGACAGCCATTGTTCTGGTCATATTCTTCGTGCTTGGGCTGATGCCTTTATTCGGCCTCGGAACTAATGCGCTTCAGAGATTTGAGACTTTGTCCATAATTCTCGGCGCAGAATTCGGCTCCCTTATTTCATTGGGAATAGGGCCTATTGTTACTGCATCAATTGTTTTGCAGCTGCTGAACGGCTCGGGAATATGGAAATTCAACCTGACAACCCCAGAAGGGAAAAAAAGCTTTCAGGGAACCCAGAAATTTTTGTCGATATTTTTTATAATTTTTGAGAGCTCAATCTACGTGTTTTTGGGCGGATTGGCTCCTGCAGAGCAGTTTAGGGGAACTTCACTGTTCTTTAACCTTGAATTAGTCCTAGTTTTCCAGCTGTTCTTGGGTGGCATGCTGATATTGTTTATGGATGAGGTGGTCAGCAAATGGGGGTTTGGCTCCGGGGTCAGCCTGTTCATCGCAGCTGGTGTCAGCAAATCACTTTTTGTGCAGGCATTCAATTGGCTGCCGGGCCCTGGAGGAGTTGCGGGAGCAACTTATTCATCAGGCGCAGTGCCGGCATTTTTTCAGAGCCTGGTTGCAGGGGACGTAACAACTGCATTGATAATGATATCTGCCATAACATCAACAATACTTGTCTTTGTAATCGCAGTTTATGCCCAGGCAATGAAAGTTGAGATTCCGCTTTCATTTGGAATGGTAAGGGGGCACGGAATACGTTGGCCTTTGTCTTTTATGTACACGTCAAACATCCCAGTCATACTCGTCGCTGCTCTCATTGCAAATTTCCAGCTGTGGGGCAGGCTGCTGCAGAATACGGGCCATGCATGGCTTGGAACTTTCAGCACTTCCACCGGCAGCCCAATTTCGGGATTTGTATACTGGCTTCAGGGGCCTGATGTTGTGAGAAGCGTAATCCAGCAGCACACGATTTTTATTGGAGCTGCGCCATACCTTCAGGCATTATTTTACATGTTTTTCTTCATAGTCGGCAGCGTGATTTTCAGCATCTTTTGGGTGCAGACTTCCGGAATGGATGCTCGGTCGCAGGCGCAGCAGATGATTTCAAGCGGCCTTCAGATTCCGGGCTTCAGAAAAGACGAGAGAGTGCTTGAAAGGTTATTGAGCAGATATATCCTGCCCTTGACAATCATGGGTGGCATCACCGTCGGATTTTTGGCAGCGCTTGCCGATTTGACAGGATCATTGAGCAGAGGCACCGGCATTTTGCTTACCGTAATGATAGTCTATAAATTATACGAGGACATCGCGCGCCAGCACATGATGGACATGAATCCTATGTTAAGAAAATTCATGGGCGGCTAAGTTATTAGATATATTCATATAGTTCGTTGCACCATCAAATTCAATATTAATGGGTGGCTGGAGGGCAACTGTAAACACATCTCGTGCTACCGGCAATTCCCTCCGTCATGAAAATAAAATAAATTAAAAAAATAAATAATTTTAAAATATGGCATACTACGATTTTTTAAACATTGTTTTCGCGCCTTTGCTCAGCCTTCCTCTATGGCTGGCTATAATTATCCTTTCCCTTATCATTTCTGTGCTTGTTATAGTTATTACAAAATACACAACCAATCAGACGCTGATGAAAGAGCTCAAAGACCAGCTTAAAGACCATCAGAAGCAAATAAAGGAATCAAAAAGCAATCCTTCCAAGGCAATGGAGCTTCAAAAAAAAGCCATGGAGGTCAATATGAAATACATGTCTCATTCCCTGAGGCCGACTTTAATAACTTTTATTCCGATAATCCTGATTTTTGGCTGGATGAGTGCCGTTTTTGCTTTTGAAAGCATTCATCCCCAGCAGCAGTTCACAGTTACCACATTTTTTGACAAGAATTCGATTGGGCAGGCTGAGCTGAATGCTCCAGAAGAGTTGGAAGTAATTGGAAATAAAAATCAAACCATACAGGGCGGAAAGGCAACATGGGCGCTGAAGGGAACCGAAGAAGGGGAATATTCGTTTGACATTGCTTATAACGGAGAAACTCAGCAGCACAGCGTTTTGATAACCAGCACAAATAAATACATTCCATCAGTTAAAAAGACAAGCGGGATGATAAAATCAATCCAGATTAATTACAAGAAATTGGTTGTAATCCCGATAGGGTTCAGGGACTGGCTTGGATGGCTCGGAGTCTATATATGGTCATCAATAATATTCACAATGGGATTAAGAAAAATTATGAAAGTCTATTAGCTGCATACTCCTATCTTGTCAACCTTGATTGCATTCTTAAGGCACGGTTCCAGCGTGTCGCTTTTGACTTTTGGAATAAACTGGACATTCTTTATGCTGCCATAGGCTGTTGAATCGTAAGTGACTTCTTTTCCTTTTCTCTCAAACAAAGCGCCTTTTTTTATTGTTATGTCGTCCAAATCAGAAAGTTTTGTCCCCTTGTCACCTGTGATCCAGATAGCCAGCCCGTTTATGTCTGATTCCCCGATATTGTCAATGATGAAGTTTATGTAGCTGTTGGCCCCAAAGCCGCCATAGCAGATCTCAGCGCCGTCTATGTTCCTTATCTTTATTTCAACCCTGCTGCACTTGTCGGAGGATTTTCCCAGGCTAAGGTTTAATCCCCAGTTCATTACCACGGAGCCTAAGGCGACTGCAAATGCAATCAGCAGAATCGTAGCTATCAGCGGAGATACCCCTTTTTTTGAGCTAAAAAATTCTAGCATATTCTTGAAACTTATTTTAATACAGCTATTTAAAGATGTCGAAAATGCAATCGTTCACCATATTTACTTAAAATTATAATAAACTTAAGCGGAAAATCATTAAATAAATTTTCAAAAACCTTTATAAACAGGCATTCTTTCCAAAGAGCCATGCCAGCACGAAGATTAAGGTCAAGGAGCCTGAGAAAAGTTTTTGTTAAAGTCCCGGGCGGAAATACTAAGCTGCACTACAAGAAGCAGAAGCCGCAGCCCGCAAAATGCGGAAATTGCGG
>DATDYS010000030.1:0-14838 GCA_035288925.1 Candidatus Nanoarchaeia archaeon | reverse complement strand
GGGGATATTCTTCCGATGAAAAACAACAATTTTTCATTATTTTTAATTCCCAATTTTTTTCTTACTGAATTTCCATTTATCCCTTTCCTGAATCTCGGACCAATTTTGTTGTAAACCACAGCACTATCCAAGCCAGTTTCTTTTTTCAGTTCCGACTGCATGAATTTGCTGATTGAAACAATTTCATCCGCTAGCATTATTGAATTTTTATTAAAAATTGAGAATAATTTCATGTAAACTTTTTCAAGAGGATTTGCGAATAACCAGCTATACCCCACCCCATGGTTGTGGTAAACATATTTTACACCATACTTTTTCTTGGCATTGCATGCAATAATGTTCATTGGATAGAAATGTGAAATTATAATATTGTAATCTTTTAATTTGTTGGTTGTTTTGTTTATTTTTTTAAAGTCAAGAAAGAAAAACAGCCTGTATAATCTCTGAAAAAATAAATTCTTTGGCATTCCTAGAACCACCACTTCAAAATTTTTTGGCTTGATGTCAGCTTCAAGCGCAAAGACTGTAACTTCATTGCCTTTCTTGGAATATTCAATCGCCTGCTGCTCAACTACCCTATCTATTCCGCTGTAATGCGAGAACGTCGGGGTTAAGATTGCTGTCCTGTTTTTAGCCATTCTTTATGTTAAATTCAAATATAGTTTAAAAAGCTTATGAAGGCGAATTTCAAAAAATTGATTTATAGAGAATTTTGATAAACTGATAATTTTTCAAAATTTTCCATACAAATTTTATTTTTCAGGGAGGTAACTTCATTATTGCACTAACTAGGGTTTATCCGCCCTCCACCCACCCTATGCTGCATAACCTTCTTGTGCAGATTTTAGAAACCTTTAAAATATCCCAATTATAGCTTCTAGGCAGATGATTGGACCAGATACTATGAGGAAAGTGGATTATTGGGCAGGGATACCGATATGCTTTGTGCTGACAGCCTGGTACGGGCTGCAGAGACTGCTTGGGCTGAAAAGCCCGAAATACGGCGAGAAGGCAAAAAACATTCTTTTCGTTGAGCTGGCCGAGATGGGAAGCACTGTTTTGGCGTATCCTGCAATTAAAAAAGCCAAGTCTATGTACCCGAATTCCAATGTGTATTTTGTTCTTTTTAAGCATATAAAAGAGAGCATGGATATTGTTAATGCAATCCCAAAAGAAAATGTAATCACAATTGAAGTCAGCTCGGTCTTTACCCTGATAAGGGACACTGTAAAATTCATATACATATGTAGGCAACGGAAAATTGACACCGTAATCAATCTTGAGATGTTTGCAAGATACAGCACGATTTTGGGATATTTGAGCGGAGCGAGAAAGAGAGTCGGCTTTTACAGGTATTCCATGGAAGGGCTGTACATTGGGAATTTTTTGACGCACAGAGTTATTTACAATCCCCACATTCACACAGCACATTCTTTCATTGCTTTAGTTAATTCTCTTCAGTCGCCTTTGAATGAAGTGCCTATGGCTAAATTTTCTGTTTTAAATGAAAAGCTGGAAGTCCCTAAAATCAGCCTGAATAAAAAATCAAAAGAGAATATATGGAATAAGCTAAAAGAAATAAATCCGGATATAAGCGAGAAGAAAAAATTGATATTGGTTAATCCGAACGCGAGCAAGCTGATAGCCATAAGAAAGTGGCCCTTGGAGAATTATGCCAAGCTGGTTAAAAAGTTAATTGCCGATGAAGATGTCTACGTTGCACTAATTGGAGTTGCAAACGAAAAGCCGGACGCGGAGTTTATCATAAATTATGTCAAGAGCAAAAGAGTCATTGACATGACCGGAAGTACAAATTTAAGGGAGTTGATTGACCTGTTCAATATCGGAAGCGTCCTAGTAACCAACGATTCGGGGCCTGCGCATTTCGCTTCATTGACAAACATTCACATAATTGTATTTTTTGGGCCGGAAACACCCGAGCTTTACAAGCCAATGAGCGATAATGTAACTGTCATGTATTCCAATTTTGCATGCAGCCCGTGCGTATCAGCGTACAACCAAAGATTAAGCCCGTGCAACAACAATTTATGCCTGAAAGTCATTGATGTTGAGAGGGCTTATGGCGCTGTGAAGAGAATTATGAATAAATAGGTCCCTCAGCCAAATCTTTATAAATCCGGTTAATTGACTGCCATCTATGAAAATAAACAGGAATTACCTGCAGACTTTTATTTTTGTTTTGGTTTACTTATTTGCCATTTACTTCTGGTCGCAGCCTTACCAGGAAAGGGGAATCCCGTATGGGGAGTATGATGCGATGTCGCACTTTGAAGTTGCGGATTACATTGCTTATAATGATAAATCATTTAGCAATCTGCCGCCTTATATAGACTTAAGATATGGCGCTGACAATGATTTTAAGCCGCATACCTTGTGGTATCCGCCGACGTTCCACAGCGCTTTGGCCGTGAGTGAAGCAATAGGGGGAGAAAGAATAGTGCCCGTTTACCTTATGAATACTATTTTGGCCACGTTCATCATAATCACAGTTTATTTTGTCATTAACTCACTGTTTGGCTTCCTGCCTGCAATCTTGTCCTCACTGCTGATAATATTTTCGCCGAGGGATTTTATGCCGTTTTTGTGGGGGCAGTGGCCTGAAAGGTTTGGCTACGCTTTTATCCCAATAATTTTGTATTGCCTTTACCAATATTTTATCAGCTATTCAAAAGAGAATTCCAGGCCGGGATACCTTTACCTTACAGCCCTGTTCCTTGGCATTAATATTTTGATTCACCCGCTTGTATTCTTTCATTCATTGGCTGGAATTGCCGTACTGTACATTTTTTTGGCAATAAAGCAGAAAAAGCTTGCACTCAGCTGGAAGCACATATCTGTCTCAGCGATTATTTTTATAGTAATCTTCATGCTGTTTCCTTACCAGACATTTAATATTTTCTCACAATTCGGAAGAAATACGGCGGATGCGAAACAAGCATCTTTTGACTTGTCAAGGCTTTTCCAATGGTCACTGAATCCGGCAGATTATGCCGGTAGCGTGCCTGCCAGCTATTTTTCTTTCAGCAACATGCACGGGCTGTGGACATTGCCTTTTTTGCTGATTGGGATTTTTATTTTACTTTGGAGAAGAGAGGAAAAAGACTTATTTCTGCTTGCGTGGCTTGTTGCGCTGTACTTGGTTCTTCACAGGGACTTGATTGGGAAGGCTACTTTCCTGCACAGGTCATTGTCGGCAAGCGCCCATATTTTTGCGCCCTTGACTGCGGTTGGGGCAGTTTACCTTGCTTCTGCTGTGAAGCTGCCGCCTAAATTCAACACTTACTTAAAATATGCTTTAGTGGCTGTTTTTGTGTATCTTGCTTTTACTGTAAACATGAAAGATGCATCCGCAATCTTAAATAAAAATACCTATAACCCAAATCCAGTCAATGGCAGGCTGACTTCTGACTTTTTGAAGACCCTGACACAGCCGCAGTTTGAAGCAGCCGAATGGATTCTGGAAAATGCGCCCCCGGATTACAATTTGTCTGTATTGGGAATACCCTATAAATCTAATTTTTTGCAGGCAACAGCGTATAAAATAAGATGGTTTGCCGCTGTTTCGCAGCATGTGAGCAGGTTTTATTATTTATATGAAAATAAAACCCAAATAATAAATAACCCAAAATGGTATTTTGTTCTGGATTATACAATGCTTGGGGCTGTACAGGACAAAGAGGCATTCGACAGTATGCAGGCATTTGAAAAAGAAGTTTTGGCGAACTATACTCTGGCTTACAACAAAAACGACATGAGGGTGTATAAACTTGAAACTAAGCAGTGAGGTTAAGGAATTAATTACATTTGTGTCAGTGATTTTGTTAGTTATACTTGTATTTTCCTATTATTTTTTTGGTATTACAGGAATGAAAGTTGTTTTGGGAATTGCAATCATGCCGCTTCCGTTTTATATTATTTTGAGCGCTTTTAATTTTAAAGAAGGGGAAAAAACCGTGTTCTCAATCTTGATGGGAGTAACTTTGTTTCCGTCATTGGCATATTTAATTGGACTTGTTATATCCTTTAAATTGGCAATTGCCGCAGCATTTATAGTATTTATGGCTGCGGCTGCCGTGGCATGGAAATTCAGAAAACAAAAATAAGGTTTTATTGTTTTTTATAATGGGATAGCAGGAATCCTGCAGCAATGATTACTGCCGGCAAAATATACCCATGATAGCCTATATTCAAACCAATCAACCCAAGGTAATAGCTTGCAATTCCGATAACTGCTGCCGACAGCCCAATCCCAATAACTAACCTCTCCGTAAAGTTAAGTTTTTCTTTCCAATAAAGCATTGCGAAATATCCCGGCAGAACAAACATCCAGAACAAGGACGCAACAAACCTCAATGAAGTTAAGAATGGGTCTTTGTAGTAAATTATTTTAAAAATTATTAAGAATATAATAAATATAATTCCAACGTACATTAATTCTTTTTTAATTTCCCTAAAAATTTCTTTGTTCAATGCAATCAGCTCCCGGGTTGTTATTTTTCAGTATCACGACGTAATTGTTTTCGAAAACCGGATGGATATACTCTTTTTTGGCCAATTCTGACGCAACCAGTAAATTATACTGAGCAAAAGCCTGCTGGCTTGCTGCCCTGTCAAAGACAAGGTAATTGAATTTGCATATATCCTGTTTTGGGCTCCTGACATCTTTCGGCAGCTCGTCAATTCCGAATCCAAATGAAAAAAATGATTTCCTGTATGGGCCGCCCCCGCCGCCATCGCCCGGCAGCTCTGAGTCGTAAACTCTCCTTATCTCTTTTTTTTGTATTGCATCCACCATTCCTTCCGGGGTTATCTGGTAGTGCATTCTTTTTGAATTTCTCAGCAATGCATCCTGGCTGTAAATGTCGCCGTAGAAAAAGTAGATTTTTGCGCCTTTTTCAGTGTTTTTTGCGAGCCAGCTGAATGATTCCCAGTGCAATGAGTCCATCAGGCCGCTTGATTCGAGCAGGCGGTAATGGGGCATGAGCGGCACGGCCGGAGTTATAATTAAAACAGCCATTGCCACTGATAAAACGATGGAATAAGATGTTTTCCATTCCTTGATTAAAAATTTTAACAATTGGTAAATTCCAAACCCTATTAAAAATGATAAAAACACCGGCCATAAAAATCTCAGCTGAAAAGCTTTCTCCCTAAATCCAAAATAATTTCCATTTCCTATTATAATCATTGAAATTGATGCCAATGCCGGCACTAAACTTTTTCTTATTGACAAAAGTGAAAAAATAATGCCCGCAGCCATGAACAGCAAAAGCAATTTGAAATCTGACAAATACATCGTCGGATTGTCCCATGTCTTTGAAACTGCAAATTCAAATGTCTGCCTCACTCCCCATACATACCTGAAAATCACAAGATAATGGAAAACTGCAATCAAAGCTATTATAGCCCCGAAAATAAAATTTTTTGTTAAGCTTAATCCTATTTTTTTATTTATTATTGAAGATGCGATAAAAAATAAAACTAAATAAATGGCGGCAAATACCGTTTCCGAAGTATGAGTCATGAAAGTTGCTGCGGTGAAAATCCCAAGAAAAATGTAAGATTTGTTTAAATCCGTTCTTGAGCTGTACCAGAACACGCAAATAAGGAAAAATTGCGAAGCTATGGTCGGCCAATGCCCCCATGCAAACCCGGTATAAAGGCCGCCGGAAAAAACAAGTAGTGAAACCGGAAGCGAGATTAATGCCACATTTTTGTTGAACTGCTTAATTATAAAATACATCACCAGCGATGCAACCGCAGCAAAAAAGAAAACGAGAAAATAAATTGTGTCGTAAACTTCCAGCCCGCTCACGTACGACAAAATCACGCCTAAATGGTATAACGCTGGCGGATAATATCCAACAGCATTTTGAACGCCCATGACTATGTAGCTTGGCTCGTTTTTGTAGCTTCCCGCATCTTTAATGCCCTGGGCCCTTGTCTGGTGCTGAAAGGCATCGGATGCAAGGTATGCATAGGGATAATCATGCTGCAGCCTGTGTCCGAATAAAAATCCGTTTCCCAATAACAAGAACACTCCAAAAAACAATACTAAAAATACTTTCTCAAGGTCCAGCTTGATTTGAATCACCTAAATTATCCTGCTTGATATCGGGTTTTGATTTTAATTTTTTTGTGTAAACCAAATATGACAGATAAGTAATTAATATTAACATTGAGGTTATGGTTATAATTTTTCCTGTTTTATAAGACGAAGGAGAATACTCAAAAACCAATTGCCCTTTTTCTCCATTAAGATAAACTGCCGTAACAACGTTATTTGCCTTGAACATTTGAATTTCATCTCCGTTTATCGATGCCTTCCATCCCGGGAAATATGCAAACCTTTCCGATGCGACAAGCCACCCTTTTTCCCCATTTAAATCAATGGCAACTTTATTGTTCTGGTACAGGCTTGGCTTTAATTCAAGATAACTGCCGGATGTGCCGTTTAATACTGAATCGATGTCGCCGCTTGTTACTGATGTCTGGCCCTGCAGTATGTCTGGCACGATTTTTCCTCCGCCTGACACATATTCCTTAAGCTTATCCCCGCTGTTTTGGTCGACAGAGCCGCTTGCTAAGAATATTATATTAAATTTTTTTAGAAAACCAGAGTCATAATCATTTATTTTTGTGCCTTTTATTAGTACTGTGTTGTTGGACTGCCAGTCCTGAAGCATTATGCTATACGCCAGCTGATTTACAACCTGACTGTCTCCGACTATCAAAATGCTGTTTGGCACTGTATAATATCTTGGCAGGTATTCGGTGTTATTATAAAGATAAGGCCCGAATGATTCCCATAATGCGCATTCCCTGCACGGCTTAAACCTGCCTATGAGTTCCAATCCATTAATATCTGTTTTCTTGTCTGTGACTACATATTTATTGTTGAGGACCCCCCATAGTTTGGCTGGGGAATTTTGCGCTATAGAGAGGTACTCCAAATAATCATTGAACCATATACCTGAGCCGCCTTTAAGCTCGCTTATTCCAAACTGGGCATAATAGTTGTATCCCGTCGCGCCGATCAAAGTTGACAGCCCGAGATTTATCGTCCTGAACAATGAAGGGTCCTGGCTCATGCGGCTCAGCACCTCAATATCTTTTGGGCTTATTACTTCTGTTGACTGCGGAGCTTTTTGCAGAAGCACCAACTCGAATAGGAGCAGCAATACCACAACAGCGAAAACAGCTTTCCTGCTGATTTTCCGGAATTTTTCCATGAAGGACTGCAAATTTGAAAATCCAAATCCGGCCAATATAGAAGCCCCAAGCGCAAATAAAACAACTGCCCTTTCAATGTGCCTTGTCTGGTTGAAAACAGGAATATTGAACATGAATTTTGCCAAAAAGGACTCTGTAGATAACAGCAGCGACATTAAAATCAAAAGCGCTGAAAACAATACGGGCCTGCTTTTGTATTTGTACATGCCCCATAGCATCAGCAGGAATCCGGCCACGCCCACAGCGGCTGATATGCTGCCTCTGCCATGCAAATTTGTTACGAATGAAAATATAAAACCATTTATCTTCAAAGGCTCGCCGAGATACTCACTGTACGGGACTCCAAGCTCCCTGTTTGAGAGTTTAAGAAACTCAAGCCCCGGAAGCAATTTTATGGCTGATATTCCAAATCCGACAGCAGCTACAATAACGCCAACAATCAGAAGCTTGACAAGTTTCTTTGAAAAATTATGGTCTGCAAGATAGACTGCAGAGTAAGCTGCCATTATCATGGCAATGTAAGGTAGGAATATAACTCCTCCAGCAAAGATGGTTAATGCAACAAACAGGCCCGTTATAACTGAATTGAGCACAAAATTTTTCTGCTTTAGGGCTTTTATCGTGAAAAAGAGCAGGAACGGCAGCAGCGAGTACCCTTCCATGATCATTATGTTGCCGCGTATGATGAATACGTGCAGAAACCCATTGAACATAAATATAAGGGATGAAATGAAGGCAGCGTGCTTGCTGTCGGTCAGATATTTTACAAGAAGGTACATTCCAAGCCCTGCGAGGAACAAATGGATTATTACAGTGAAATTCATGGCCAGGTAAATGTTTCCGGTCAATAAAATTAATAATAAATTTAAATCAAGAAAATAATACTCCGGCTGCGCGTACAGCGGCCTTCCGCTGTAGTAATAAGGCGTCCACAACGGCAGGGTTCCTTCTGACAGCGATTTTTTCATGTTGTAAGAGTAGAATGTAACATCGTTTATGTAGTGGACATTATTTAAAATTTTAGTAGTGCTTATTATGCTGTGGAGGAAAAATAATGACAGAAGCAAAAGTAACAGAATGTAGTAATGATTCTTTACAAAATTTTTCAGCTTACCTACCCACTCTTTCAATCCACATACCCCGCTTCGAAGAAATTGTAAGACTATTTAAAACTTTATTATGCAAACTAATTAATCAACAAACCTGTATTTTAAAAGGTAATAAGCGGCTTTGACACCATCCACCCAGGTTATTTTCTTGCCTTCTGCAAAACTCCTTCCGACAAAACTTATAGGAACCTCATAAATCTTGTAGCCTTTTTTCAGAATTTTGGCTGTAATTTCCGTGTCAAAATCAAATCCGCTGGCTCTCAAGTTTATGCCTTTGACAACCTCCTTTTTGAATACCTTATAGCCAGTCGCCATGTCAGTTATTTTTGCGCCATACAGCAAATTCGTCATTGAGGTCAAAAATAAATTTCCAACGTAATAAAACTTGTGCATGTTTTTTGGATTATCCCTTGTAGCACCTATTCTTGAGCCGTAAACCACACTTGCCATGTTTTCTACTATGGGCTTTAGCAGTTTTCCGTAATCCTTGGGGTCATATTCTAGGTCAGCGTCCTGGATAATTATTATATCCCCGGAGGAATTTTTGAGGCCTGTTTTTATTGAAGCGCCTTTTCCCATATTCCTTTTATGATAAAAAATTTTTAATGAATCATCATCAAGATTTTTCAATATGCCTTTTGTATTATCCTCTGAGAAGTTGTCTACCACAATGATCTCTTTTAATATTCCTTTTAATTTTACCTTTTTTACTTTTTCTATGACTATTTTTATTGTATTCTCTTCATTATAAACTGGGATTATAACTGAAAGTTTTGCCATAGCGCAAAAAAATTCAAGGGCTTTAAAAAATTATTGTTTTTAGCCGTAGCTCAGTTAACGCTCTGTGCAAGTGGAATTTTGCTTTGCCCAATCCGCGGATATATTAACCCTTTAATTATTTTTTATAAATATTTAGAATTTTATTAATCAAATTGGTTGTCGAATAATCTTTTTCTGCTTTTGTGATTATCACTTTGCCGCCATTTTTTTCAACAGCGTCTTTTTCTATTATCCGGTTCAGTTTGTAATCTCCGGCTTTTACATGAATGTTGGGTTTTATTTTATTTATCCAGCTGCTTGGATCTTTTTCATTAAACAGGAAAACATAATCGACGCTTCCCAATGCCGCTAGAACTTTCATCCTTGACTTTTCATCATTAATCGGACGCTTGTCACCTTTGTTTCCCTTGACTGACTTGTCTGTATTGACACCGACAATCAAAATATCTCCTAATTTTTTTGCTTCTTCAAGATATTTTACATGACCTAAGTGCAGAATGTCAAAGACGCCGTTTGTCGTTATTATTTTTTTGTTTTGGTATTTTAGCTTGTCAACTATTTTGATGAGTTCATTTAGTGATTTGATTTTGGAGTTGAGCATTTTATTAATAAAATCAATATCCGAATAGCCTCTCATACTCCTTGTGCGACATCCATTCCAAGACAATAGAAAGCACAAGAACTTTTCCAGGCTGATCAGGAGGCGCTACTGTGTAAAACAAACGCCAGCCTTTTGGCAAATCATATTTCCATAAATTAGAATATACCTGCCATTTTCTTGGAATCAGCTTCTTAGGGACTTGTATGCTGCAAAAGGCGTTCTTTTCTATTTCATCAAGAGCGGAATTGATTTGCTTAAATAAAGTCGAATCTGTTTTCTCCAATTCATAAAAATTGTTTTTAATCTTTTGGCTTTCCCAAACTATCTCTGATGGCTGTACTTTTCCCATCATTACCTCTTTAAATCTTTTCTTTTGCTGTATCCTTTGTATATATTTGGGCTAAATATCCAGCCGATTTTACCTTCCTTGTCGTATGCGATCTTGTTTGAGTATTCCAGGTAATCAAGAATCTTTAGGAAAGTCTGGTACATTACGGATTTCGGTAGCTTCCTCCAAAGCTGAAATTTTCCGCACTCACCGCTATACTCCATCACGGCATTTTCAACCATAAGAACTGTGTCTAGCCTTGGCTGGTGACCTATAGATTCCCTTTCCGCTTTGAATTCCTGCCTTAGTGCCATATATAAACTTATATAATATACTTATATATAAATGTTTTGGTTTTGAGGAGGTTCTTAACTAATGTTTAGGGTTTTGATTTTGTAGTTAATCACTTTCATAATTATTTAATTTTTATTTTCCCTTATCCACTTTGCTGCATCCAATAAATCCTTTGCAATATAATCTGCGTTTGAATTTTCTTTTTCCTTTATTCCGTTGCCTGTTAATACCAATATTGACTTGCAGCCGGCGTTATGGCCAGCTTCAACGTCCTTTTTTCTGTCACCTATCATATAAGATTTTTGTAAATCAACATTAAACTTATTTGCAGCATCTATAATTGATTTTGTTTTAGGTTTCCTACACCCGCAATTGTCTTCAGGCTTATGCGGGCAGATATAAGTTTTTTCTATATTAATATTATTTTCACTTAATTTTTTAATCAAATGATTATTAAAATTCTCAAAATCTTTCATCGTGAAATATCCCCTCCCAATTCCCGATTGGTTTGTAATTATTATAAGCACATAGTTTCTCATCAGCTTTAATCCTTCTAAAGAGTTTGGTAATAACTTAAAGTCTTCTATTTTATGGTGATACTGCCTATCCTCTACTATCACTCCATCCCTATCAATAAAAATAGCTTTTTTCATAATTTTTTAATTTCTTTTTTAATTTCTTCAATGCTAACTGAAGCTGTTCCAATCTTACCCACTTTAATTCCCGCCGCGATGTTTGACAGGACTGCGGCTTCCTTGAAATCCGCCCCTGAGGCTAGAGCAAGGGAGATAGTGGCAACAACCGTGTCGCCTGCGCCGATTAGGCTGTAGACTTCCTTTGCATTAGTTGGTATGTGCGTTACGCTTCCGCTTTTCTCAAACATCGACATTCCCTTTTCCCCTCTTGTAATCAAAACGTTTGTGTTTAAATTTTTCATCAGTTTGTTTCCTATTTCCATGATAGTCTCATCGCTTCCGTCCTCAATTCCTGACATTTCGCTTGCTTCTGCATTATTCGGAGTGATTAAATCCACATCTTTGTAGAACTCTTTGTGCTTTGGCTTTGGATCGACAATTATTATTTTTTTATTTTGTTTTGATATATCTACAATTTTTTTGCTTACTTTGGGAGTTAAGACTCCCTTTGCGTAATCCGATATCACAACAACGTCAATATTTTTGATATTTTTTTCGACGAAACCAATTATGGAACTTTCAATAATCTCGTGGACGTGCTCCTTGTTTTCATAATCAACTCTTAGCAATTGCTGGCTTTTCCCCAGTATCCTAACTTTTTGGGTGGTCGGCTTGTCTTTGTCGATTAAAACTCCATTCACATCAATGTTTTTCTTTTTTAATTCCTCTACTAAAATTTTTCTTGCATCATCGCTGCCAGTGATTCCAACCATCAAAGCATCTCCATCCAAAGCCGCTATGTTGTTTGCGACGTTTGCAGCGCCGCCTGCCTCGTATGTTTCCCTCAGCACATTAACAACCTGCACCGGAGCTTCCGGGGAAATTCTCGACACATCGCCCCAAATATATTTGTCCAGCATTATGTCCCCGATTACCAGGATTTTCCTTCCCTTGAAATTGTCAAGTATTTTCAGCAATTTAGCCTTGTTTTCCATTTATTATTCACCTTTAAATTTTCCTTTTGTTATTCCGCTTACCAACAATCTGTGGAATGTTGGGATTGTATGCTCGTGCCTTCCGATGATAATAAATCCCCTTCCGCCCAATGAAGTTGGCCTTGTAACAACGTTTTCGCGGGGCCTGTAATGGTTGTTCATGTCAAAGTTTGCTGCGGTTATTTTTTTGACTTTATAACCTAAATTTCTTGCAATGGTTAATGATTTTAGAAACACTTCGGGCAGAATGACCGCGCTTCCAATATTTAGTATAACGCCTTCTTCTAATTTACTTACGCTTTCTGCGAAAATCCTGAAATCCTGATAGGAAGTTTTTCCTATTGCGGCGCCGTCACAGCTTGGATGCTGGTGGATTATGTCTGTGCCGATGGCAACATGAACTGTAACCGGAATATCTAATTTGTAGGCGTTGTACAAAATACTGTATTCTTTATTTTTTAAATTTAAATCACTGATTTTCTTGCCGATTGAATAGCCATAGCCAAAATTATTTTTCGCGCCTTCTTTTACAGCTTCGTTCAGAATTTTTCCGGTTTCTTCAATCATGCCGAAAGTTCCGTCTTCTATCGTGTTTTCAACATATTCTGATGTTTCTCCAATTAATGCTAATTCAAAATCATGTATTGGGCCGGCGCCGTTCATTGCAATATGCTTTATAATTCCTTTTTTCATCAAGTCAATTATCAGCAGGCTCATACCGGTTTTTATCACATGGGCACCCATCATCACAATTACTTGCTTGTTTCTTATAACTGCATTTGTTGTTATATCTGATAACTCATTTAATTCAATTGAATCCATTAAAATCTTGGAATTTTCCGGCTTAACCAAATCTATCAACTTTACTTTATTCTTTCTCCGTTTTATCGGGATTGTCTTGATTTTGCTGAAGTCTAGCATTTTAATCACCTGGAGATTTTATTCCTCAATTAATTTTCCTGCAGGGCGCAGCTTTACATTGTCGTCGTCATCTGTTGTCGATATTTCCATAACAATACTTTTAGGAGTTAATGATTTGAAGGTATGAATAACTCCGGGCTTTAGCCTGAATTTATCACCTGGATTCAAAATTATATTTTGATTATGTGCATTTGGATTATCTGCGTAAGTAAGTGAAACTTTGCCTTCAAGGATTACAAATGTTTCGTCTTTGCGCTCATGGTAGTGCCAGCTTGATTCAAACCCTTTATTCAAAATTAACAGCTTGTTGCAGTACTTTTCGTTGTTCTCAACCCATAATTCATAGCCCCAAATGTGGTCATGTTTTTCTCCTTTGAAATCCGCCAAAAACTTAATCTGATCTTGTTTGAATTTTTCTTCTGACATTTTATCACCAAAGGTATGAATAATTCATACCCTCTTTATAAATCTTTCGCTTTTGAATTATATACTCTAGAATATAAAACTATATAAAGTAATACTTTCTACTACTTATTCATACCATGCCTAAGTCAAAGATTGCAATATCAGTTGGCAATTCCCTTTTGAAGCTGGTAGACTCCAAAGTGGATGGTGGCATTATAAGGAGCAGATCGCAGGCAATAGAATTTTTCCTGAAAAAAGGCCTGCAGGAGCAGTCTGTCAATGCTGCCGTGCTGCTGCTGAAAGGCGAGCACCAGGAATCCGCATTAAAAGATGTGAAGGGGACTTCTTTGATAAGACGGCAGATTGAATTTTTCTCGAGCCATGGTATAAATTACCTGTATATTGTTACCCGGCACACTAAAAATATGAATAGATTACTGGATGAAATTTCGAATTCTAAAATAAAAGTTGAAATTGTTGAAAAGCAGGCAAAAGGAAATGCAGAAGCCCTTAAAGCAATAAAGGGAAAAGTGAACAACAGCTTTATCGTGATGTCGGGCGACACTTACAACAATTTTGATCTGTTGAAAATGATTAAGAAACATATTGAGTCTGATAAGCTGGCAACGATGGGCTTGATGACCAGGGAAAAAATATCAAGCTACGGGACTGCAATCCTTGACGGGGATTTGGTTATTGATTTTCAGGAAAAGCCGAAGCATTATTCGACAAATATTGTGAATGCCGGGATTTATGTCTTCAAGCCAGAGGTGTTTGAGCTGTTTGAAGATTCAGTTTCTTTGGAGAAGGACTTGTTTCCGAGATTGGCGAGGCTGAAGCAGTTGGTCGGTTTTTTTACCTATGGCGAATATGCCCACTTTGGGCGAATGTAAAAATTTAAATAATGCATCTTTTTGCCGTTCTTTATGGTGAAACTGTACAGCAATCCGTGGAAGGACAGAATCGGATTCAAAAGCAAAGTCAAGTATGCTGTGAGAAATAAATTCTACAGGTGGCTCCTTAAGAAATATTGCGGGGACTGCAAAACCGTTCTTGATGTTGCGTGCGGGCCGGGCCATTTCATGAAAGTTTCAGAGGGGATGGGATTTAAGGCTTATGGCGTTGAGATGGACGAAAGATACAAGGCAAAAAATGTTTTTATCAAGGACCTGTGGAAATTTAACAGGAAGTTTGATGTTGTGTTCAACAGCTTTATTCTTGAGCATATGGAAGACCACCAGAAATTCGTGAACAAGATGGCATCGCTTTCAAATAATATTGTCATAACAATAACAGCCTATCTTTCCAAAGAATTTTACAATGTGCCTGACCACACAAAGCCTGCTACAAAAGTTGGCATAAGGTGGATGTTTAGGAGGACCGGGTTCAGGAATCTTCTTTCAATTCATGTGCCGTTCTACCATGCGGTTGTCGTCGTGTCAAAAAAGGTGACCCCAAAAGACAAAGACAGGGAATCAGTCCTGATCAGGAAAGGATTTTGGTGATTATACTAATT
>DATDYS010000029.1:0-3731 GCA_035288925.1 Candidatus Nanoarchaeia archaeon | reverse complement strand
GCCAAGCGCGCCAAAGCAATTTATCAAATATTTTAGTGATGAAAACAGGCCGCAGACAAGGCTTGACAGGGATTTTGAGCATGGCATGGGAATAACATTCGGAAGGCTCAGGCAGGATAAAATGTTCGGCTGGAAATTTGTTGCGCTGTCACATAATACTATAAGAGGCGCTGCAGGCGGAGCAATACTGCTGGCAGAGCTTTTGAAAGCGAATGGGTACTTGAAGTAATTATGTTTTCTACCTTTAATTTGCTACTCAAAATTAGTAACATTTATAAAAACATCTCCAAAACAACGGGCTATGATTCAGGATTTATTCATAATCGGCGCTACTGGAAATGTTGGGATAACGCTGGCATCACAAATTCTTAAAAAAGGTGACACAGACGCAAGCATCCACTATGACCCAACAAGGCTATTTGGACTTGCTTCGAGCAAGAAAAGAGTGTTTTCTCCAGATGGGGTTTTTCCAGATCAATTAGAAACTAATTCTTCTGAATATGGCAGCCTAGACGACCTTCTTGAATTGGCGAAGAGAGAGTATAAAAGTAACAGATCTACTCTTGTATTTGTTGATGTTACAGCCCTTAATGAACCTATGACGGAATTCCATTTAAAAGTTATCCGCGATACGCCTTATGGCATTGTAACAGCAAATAAAAATCCAGTTGCATTGTCAGACTACGCCGTTTTTCAAGAACTTACAAGACACCCAAGAAGGTATGGATATAGGTGCTCTGTCATGGCAGGCGCGGAGTCAGTAACATTTTTGCAGGATCTTAGAGACCTAAATGACAGGCTTCATTCTATTGAGGGATGTTTTTCCGGCACAAATGGTTATATAGCGACAGAACTCGAAAAGGGAAGAAAATTTTCCGAAATCGTGATTGAAGCTAGGAAAAAAGGGTATACTGAACCTGACCCAAGAGATGACCTAAGCGGTTTGGATGTTGCAAGAAAGATTATTGTATTGGCAAGAACTGCAGGCTATGGTGTGGGGATTGAAAATGTGGTGCTGAACCCATTTATTCCAAGAGAATACTTTTCAGGCGAAGATGTGAGCAGCTTTCTAAACAGAATAAATGAACTTGATGAATATTTTAAAGAAATTGTAGCCAAAGCCAAAGAAAATGGATTATCGCTTAGGTATGTAGCAAGAATGGATATTATAGATGGGGAGCCCAAAATTGAAGTTGGGCTGAAAGAAGTGCCTGAGAAAAGCCCTCTGGGGCGCCTTGAGGGAACATTAAATAAGTTTGTTGTTATAACAGACGCCTATCCAGAAAAATCCCCTTATTCTGTAGAAGCTCCCGGAGCCGGATTGGAAGTTACTGCGCGGAACATACGAAGAGATTTGCTTTATCTTCTTCCGGAAAGAGAAAATATACTTTAAGATTTTACTTTTCCAAAATATTTATATAATGTCTGGGTTTCTTTTTGCTTATGGATAAGCCTAAAATTGACTATTATGTGTGGGCGGATAAAGTTGCCAGCCAGCTAAAGGAAAAAAGCGTAAAGAAGCACGTTGTCCACGGCATGTGGACTCCGTCTGGTTTTTTCCATATAGGCAATGCAAGGGCTGAATTGCTGATACCTTCGTTTGTAAATGAAAGCCTAAAAAGCCTTGGCTTGAAATCAGAGCAGAATTTCATAACAGATGACTTTGACGATTTTGACAAGATTCCAGCCGGCTTGGGTGTCCACAAAGAAAAATTTGAGCAGTATCTCGGAAAGCCTTTAAGAGAAGTGCCGTCGCCTGTTGCTGGCTATAATTCGTGGGCTGATTATTTCAAAAAGGATGTCCTATCGGCTATGGAAAAATATGGCGTAAAGCCCAATATACTCTCATCCTATGACTCATATAAGGGCGGGCTGTATGACAAGGCGATAAGAATCGTGCTCGACAAGTCGGAAGAAATAAGAAGAATATGGAATGACATCACAAAAGGTGAAAAGCCTGAAGGATGGCTTGCCGTAATGCCGGTTTGCGAGAATTGCGGAAGGTCGGCAACAACAAATGCAATTTCATGGGACGGAAAAGAGATGGAGTACTCGTGCACGCAGCACAGGCCATATGCAAAAGGCTGCAGCCATAAGGGTAGGCTAAAGCCCGGAAAAGGAAATGTGAAGCTGCCGTGGAGGGTGCATTGGGCAGCAACATGGTACATATACGGGACGACTTTTGAATCAGCCGGCAAGGACCATTTTGCCGCAGGAGGCTCTGTTGAAACAGGGCATACTTTTGCCAGAGAAGTCTTTAAGTCAGAGCCGCCGCTTCAGATTCCGACTGAATTTTTGCTCGTTGACAACAAAAAGCTGTCAGGCTCTGTGGGCGATGTGATATCATTGCATAACTGGCTGGAATTTGCAGAGCCTGAGCTCCTTAAATTCATGATGGTGTCTTACCAGCCCCAGATGGTTATAGAATTTGACCTGCACTCCAATAAATTTCTCCTTCTTGCAGACAGGTACGAAGAGGCTGAAAGGATTTATTATGGAGTGGAGAAGAAAGATGAGAAAAGGGACGAGCAGCTGAAAAGGCAGTATGCTCTGTCGCAGACAAAGAAAATTCAGAACGAGATTCCAGTGCAGCTTAACTACTCCATTGCCGTAATGGTGTCGCAGGTTTTTCCTGACAAGGATATGGATGAAATGGCGGAGATTCTTGGCAGGCGAGGATGGATAAGCAAGAAAGATTTGACACCGCATGACATGGAAAGGTTGTCAAAAAGGCTGGAACTGGCAAAAAACTGGCTCAAGAAATACGCTCCGGAAGATGTGAAATTTGAAGTGCAGAAGCATATCCCTAAGGACTTGAACCTGAGCCATAAAGAAAAAGAAGCGCTGCATGCTATTGCGCAATTGCTGAAGGAAAATGATTACGATGAAAAGGCTTTGTTTAACGAGTTTTATGAAGTCTCCAAAAAGCTGGACTTAAAGCCGCAGGATTTCTTCAAAGCAGCCTATAAGGTTTTGTTAAACAAGGAAAGGGGGCCGAAGCTTGCGCCTTTCATTCTCGCGATTGGGAAGGAGAGGGTTGTTAAGTTATTTGAGGAAGTTTAATTAATTTTTTAACTATAATATGCACTTTCTTCAACGGAATTTTATATTTCTTAGCAATCCTCGCGCAATCCTCATATTCTGGCATGACATTTTGAATCTGATTATTTGATTTTGATATTTTAACCCTTACAGTTCCGTATTTTGTCTTTATTGTTTTAATTTCTCTATCCAATTTTCTTTTTTCTGCTGCAAAAATCCTGACTCCAAGTGTTGTTGTTTCATCAAAGATGATTTTGCACAATTTGTCAGTGTCTTTTATTTCTGCTAAAACTGTTAATTTTATTGCTGGGCGCCCTTTTTTCATGATTATATTTGTTAGATAAGCATCCAAAGCACCATTTTCCATCAATTTGTCAATTACATAAGGATAAATTTCAGGATTCATGTTGTCAATGTTTGCTTCGATTATGCTTATTGTCTCATTTTCCATTTTGTCCAATTCTCCGTAAAAAACTCTTAAAACATTGGGCTGCTCCAAATCCTTTGTTCCTGCACCATAGCCGATTTTCTCAACCTTCATTGCAGGCATTTCTCCGAATTTTTCAGCAAATGCAGTTATTATCGCAGCACCAGTCGGAGTAACAAGCTCTGATTCTATGTTATTGTGATAAATCGGCACGCCTTTCAATATTTCAGCAGTTGCAGGCGCAGGCGCAGGGAATTTTCCA
>DATDYS010000028.1:0-11352 GCA_035288925.1 Candidatus Nanoarchaeia archaeon | reverse complement strand
ATCCCTTGCCCACAATCCTGCCGCGCTTGACAATTATGCAGCCCACCATCGGGTTTGGGCTTGTGAGGCCCTTGCCTTTCTCGGCAAGCTTTATTGTGAGCTCCATGTATTTCTTATGAGATATCAACGTCAACCACTTATTAGGATGTAATCCGGGTTTTATATTTAAATGTGTGCCTTGATTTTAAACGATTAAAAAGTAGTGAAAGAAGAAAAGTTTAAATAAATCCATTAGAAACACAGCATAAGATGATATTCAGCTCCATTGATTCTTTATGTAAGGACGTTCACATCTGGCCAATTGGCATTACCGATGATTCAATAGTAAATATCCCCGCTTTACACAAATTTGTGCTTGGGTTGTCAAGGAACGGCGGGCAGGGCGTTTACTTAAGCGGCGATGTAGTGGTTATGGTCGGCGGCGCAACGCCTGTAGGGCGGGAAGGTTATTGTGCAAGCATCCTGTACGCCGGAATGAGGAGAAAAGTTTCCTAATATTCATCCCAGCTTTTAATCTCCAAATCTTCCATCTTTTTCTTTGAGATGGATTCGACAAATAATTTTGCAATCTGCGCATTTGTCAGAAGCGGGATGTTAAAGTCGACCGCTTTTCTTCTTATGAGGTAGTCGTTGGTTATTTCCTCCTCTTCATAGCTTTTTGGGATGTTTATTACCAAGTCTATTTTTCTTTCTTTCAGGTAAGTTAATGCATTGGGCTCTTTTTCCAGCAGCGGCCAATATAGGACTGTTGACTTAACTCCATTTTCCTCAAGGAATTTTGCAGTGCCTTCTGTTGCATACAAGTCAAAGCCCATTTCAGAAAGCTTTTTTATGCTTTCGAGAAGATACGCCTTGCTCTTGATGGGCCCTGTCGATAAGAATATGCTTTTCTTAGGCAGGACAAACCCAACAGACAGCAATGATTTCAAAAATGCCTCATTCAAGTCATCTCCAAGGCAGGCAACTTCGCCTGTTGATGCCATCTCTACGCTCAAAACCGGGTCTGCGCCGTGCAATCTCGAGAAAGAAAACTGCGGAGCTTTTACACCGACATAATCCAAATTCAGCGTATTATAATTTCCTTTAATGCTTATTCCAAGCATGGCTTTTGTCGCAAGGTCAATGAAGTTATATTTTGTGACTTTTGACACAAATGGGAAGCTTCTTGACGCGCGGAGATTGCATTCTATGACTTTGATTTGATTTTCCTTGGCAATAAACTGGATGTTGAACGGGCCGGTTATATCAAGCGACTTGGCTATTTTTTTGGTTATGTCTTTTATTTTCTTTATCGTTTCCATGTAAGTGAACTGGGGAGGCAATGCCATTGTCGCGTCTCCTGAATGGACTCCTGCATTTTCTATGTGCTCGGAAATTGCATAAATCATTATCTCTCCCTTGCTCGCAACAGCATCAATCTCAATTTCCTTTGCGTTTGTGATAAATTTGCTTATCACAACAGGATGCTCCTTGGAAACTTCAACCGCTTTCTGCAGGTACTGGTCAAGCTCTTTTCTGTCAGCGGCAACGCTCATCGCAGCGCCGCTCAGAACATAAGACGGCCTTATTAGCACAGGATAGCCGACTCCTTCCGCAAATTTGTCTGCCTCGTCAATTGATTTTGCCTCTGTCCACGCCGGCTGGTCTACCTCAAGGGAATCCAGCATGCCTGAAAATTTATGCCTGTCCTCTGCCCTGTCGATGTTCAGCGAAGACGTTCCGAGTATTCTCACATTCTGCCTATGCAACTTCATCGCAAGATTGTTCGGAATCTGGCCGCCCATTGAAATTATAACCCCTTCCGGATTTTCTTTTTCATAAATGTCCAAAACCCTTTCAAAGCTCAGCTCGTCAAAATACAGCCTGTCGCACACATCATAATCCGTGCTCACAGTTTCAGGATTATAGTTAATCATAATTGTTGAATAGCCTAGCTTTCTGAGCGCAAGGACGGAATTAACGCAGCACCAGTCAAATTCAACCGAAGAGCCGATTCTGTAGGCTCCTGAGCCGAGCACAATAGCGCTTTTTTTAGCATCAAAGCTTAGGTCATCTTCCTCTCCGTTGTAAGTCAGGTAAAGGTAGTTTGTTTTTGCCGGGTATTCCGCTGCCAGCGTATCAATTTGCTTTACTGCCGGAATAATATTGTATTTTTTCCTTAATTTTCTGACTTCAAGCTTTTTTAATTCCATGTTGCTTCTGTCTTTTTTGGATAAAATTTTCGCAATCTGGAAATCCGAGAAGCCCTGCTGTTTTGATAATTTTAATAATTCCCTTGGAACATTTTCCAAATTATATTCAATTAATTCTTTTTCAGTATCAACTACATTTTTGATTTTGTGCAGGAACCACCTGTCAATTTTTGTCAGTTCATGTATCCTGTCAATTGAAATATTTCTTTTAAGCGCTTCAACAATCATCAATAGCCTTTTGTCGGTCGGCACGCTCAAATCTTTTTCAACATCATTGAAATTGATATTATTTGCAACTAACCCGTGCAGGCTCAGGTTCAGCATCCGTATTGCCTTTTGGATTACTTCCTCGAATTTTCTGCCGATTGCCATTACTTCTCCGACGCTTTTCATCTCGCTTCCAATCTCAAAGCTGACCCTCTTGAATTTCTGCAAGTCCCATCTCGGCATTTTGATAACAATATAATCCAAAGCCGGCTCAAAACAGCTTTTCGTGACTTTCGTAATGGAATTTTCTATTTCAACCAAGGAATATCCAAGAGATAATTTTGCTGCAACAAACGCTAAAGGATAGCCGGTCGCTTTTGACGCAAGCGCAGAGCTTCTTGACAGCCTTGCATTGACTTCAATTATTCTGTAATCCTCAGAATAAGGGTCAAGCGCGTACTGGATGTTGCATTCACCGACAATTCCAAGATGCCTTATTACCTGGATTGCAATGTCCCTTAATTTATGATATTCTGAATTTGTTAATGTTTGTGACGGTGCAACTACGATGCTTTCCCCGGTATGAATCCCCATCGGGTCAAAATTTTCCATATTGCAGACTGTAATACAATTGTCATGAGCATCCCTTACGACCTCATATTCTATTTCTTTCCATCCACCCAAATATTTTTCAACAAGGACTTGGGTTGAGTAAGCGAATGCCCGCTTTGCTTTTTCAGTCAACTCTTTTTCATCCAAAGCAACTCCGGAGCCGGCCCCGCCAAGGGCATATGCAACCCTAATCATTACCGGATAAGATAATTTTTTTGCAACACCCAGGCATTCTTCAACGGAATTTGCTGCCTGGCTTTCTGGAGTTTTCAGGTTAATTTCATTCAATTTATTTACGAATAATTCCCTGTCCTCGGTGTTTTTGATTGCATCAATCTGAGTTCCTAAAACTTTTACATTGTGTTTTTTGAAAATTCCTGCGTCAAACAATTCCACACCGCAATTCAATGCAGTCTGACCGCCGAAAGAAAGCATTATACCATCCGGCTTTTCTTTTTCAATGACCTTTTCAACAAAATAAGGCGTTACAGGAAGAAAATAAATCTTACCAGCCATTCCCTCGCTGGTCTGGATTGTCGCGATGTTTGGGTTGATTAGCACAGTTTGGATTCCTTCTTCTCTCAAAGCTTTAAGGCACTGGCTTCCACTGTAGTCAAATTCTCCTGCCTGCCCGATTTTCAAGCTTCCGCTTCCTAAGACTAATACTTTTTTTGGTTTGACTATTTTATCTTCTTGTTTCATTTTAGTAGTTTAATAAATTCGTCGAATAAAAAATTAGTATCGTTAGGTCCCGGAAATGATTCAGGATGAAACTGAACGCTCATAAATGGTTTTGTTTTATGTTTAATTCCTTCATTTGTCCCATCGTTTGCATTTACAAAATATTCCTGCCACTCATTTCCAAGAGTTTTCATATTGACGGCAAATCCATGATTTTGGGTTGTGATGTAGCATCTTTTTGTTCCAACTAATGTACAAGGCTGATTTTGGGAGCGGTGCCCATATTTTAATTTGTAAGTGTCACCGCCTGCAGCTAATGCCAGAATCTGATTGCCCAGACATATTCCAAAAGTCGGAATATTATGTTTTAATGCTCTTCCGACATTATAAATTGTTTTCTTGCACATTTTTGGGTCCCCTGGCCCGTTGGATATTACTAGCCCATCAAAAAGTTCAGTTAGAAAATCATAATCATGCGGAACCCTGACAACAGTTAAATTCCTTGATATTAAATTACGAATTATATTATCCTTGACACCGCAATCAATCACGACAATCTTTTTTTGATTTGAATTTTCATTATAAATAATGGGTTTTTTAATGCAAACTTCTTTTGCAATATCAATAACATTAGGGTCAAATAATTTAACATCCTTATCGTCAATTATGATTTTTCCCAGCATCGCGCCTTTCTCTCGCAAAGTTTTGGTTAATCTTCTTGTGTCAATTCCATAAATCGCCGGAATATTTTCTTCTTTCAGCCACTCGGCAAGGCTTTTCTTTGCATTCCAGTGGGAATATTCAAATGAATAATCAGAAACGACAAGCGCCTGAATTTGTATTTTGCCTGATTCAAAATATTTCAACAGCCCGTTTTCTTCAAATTTATCTGGAACTCCATAATTTCCAATTAAAGGGTATGTAAGAGCAAGAATCTGGCCTTTGTAACTCGGGTCAGTCAATGATTCTGGATAGCCAACCATGCCTGTGTTAAACACGACTTCCCCAGAAACAGAATGCTCAGCGCCAAAAGAAAAGCCTTCAAATTCATCGCCGTTTTCGAGAATAAGCTTTGCTCTATTATTTAACAACATATTAAAAAGATAAGTGATTTCAGGTTATTAATAAAGGTTTCGAAACTGAAAGTTTCGGAACTTAGAAAATTCTTCTAAATTTTCTTTAGTTGCGGTTGGAAAAAAATCGATTTGAAAGTTTTTTAGTAAGGCCTTGGGTTATATGCAGCATGACCTGGCAATGTTTTTGTTAAATTTGCCGCTTTCTCAGAAATTCCGTGCGCAAAGTGGCGAACCACTTCAGTCGCCTTGATTAATGGGCTGGATTCGTAATTTAAACTTTTATTCTCCATGTACTTCTTTCCACCTTCTATTTTTACAGGAGACATTCCCTTAAAAAATCCCAGGTATCCTGTACCATCACAATTTTTGAAAGTTATTGGAGTGCCCATATTTTTTTCATAGAATTCTCTTGCTGGCCTAAATGACTGAGTCCTTAAAAATAATTCAGGACCCATTTCATCAGCAACCGCGGCAAATAATTTTTTGCCTATTCCATTTCTTTGTTTTTTTGGCTTAACAGCAAAAATATCCAAGTAAGCGCCAAAGGGAGTATTGTAGGCGATTGCAATCCCTTCAAAGTTTTCAGAATAATAAACGGTTGCATCTTTGGCTGCAATTCCTTCAAAATAATTTTTCTTTAAAATCTCTCCCAAGGACTCCCTTACTAGAGACCATATAGATCTTTGCTGCCCTGCAGTCAATTCAGCAGCCTTTATTTTATTTATTCCGGATGCTAATGGCTTGGATTCAGCATCAGCAATTAATTCAAGCCGGCTAGCAGTGTGAAATCCACCTTCAGTCGCTAATGGCTGGTTTAAATCAAGTTCTAGGGTCATTTTATTAAAATCATAGCTTATCCATCAATTTCAAAATAATCGCCTTCTGCATGTGCAGCCTGTTTTCCGCCTGGTCAAACACAACGCTTTGCGGGCCGTCTATAACCTCGGCTGTCTGCTCGTAGCCGCGCATTGCCGGCAGGCAGTTCATGAAAATTGCATTCTTTTTTGCGTGCGACATCAGCCCTTTATTGACCTGGTACGGCCGGAACATTCTGATCCTTTTTTCTTTTTCATCTTTGGGTATATGATAGCTCATCCATGTGTCGGCATAAACAATGTCAGCATCTTCAACAGCTTTGATTGCGTCAGATGTTATCTCCACTTTCGAATTGTTTATTTTTGATTTTTCCTTTGCAACATCCACGATCCATTTCTGCGGCTCTGCCTCTTTTGGGCACCCCACTGAGATATCAATTCCCGCAGCAGGGCATCCTAAAAGCAGGTCGTGGGTTATGTTATTGTTCCCGTCCCCGACAAAAGAAAGCTTTAATCCCCTTAATTTTCCTTTTTTTTCATAGATTGTAAGCAAATCCGACAGTATCTGGCACGGATGAAAAGTGTCCGTCAGGCCGTTTATTACTGGAACCGACGCGCTGCCTGCCAGCTCTTCTATGTCTTCATGCTTGAACAAACGCGCCATTATTATATCCACATACCTGCTTGAAGCCTTTGCGGTGTCGGCAATTGATTCCTTTTCCCTGAAAGGGGTGTCTTTTGTCTCTATCACTATTGTATGCCCTCCAAGCTGGTGCATCCCGACCTGGAAGGAAACTCTCGTCCTTAATGACGGCTTTTCAAAAATCATCAGCATTGTCCTGTTGCGCATGGACTCAGAATAAAGTTCAGGGGACTCTTTTATTTTTAATGCGTGGCCAATCAAGTCACCAGCCGAATCATTATCCAGATTAACAAGAGAATTAAGATTTTTCATTTCAGTTTTTTCCTCAATTTCTAGTATATACCCACCCATTTTTTGAAGAAGTCACCTGTTATGTTTCTGTTTTTAAACCTGATGACCTAATCAAAACATAAAAGAACAAAAATGTCCGAAACAAAACATTTATATATTCTGCAAAATTCCTACAACGGATGAACAGCATAACTAAAATAACCGAAGAGTATATTTCAAACCACCCTTCAATAAAAGACTGCCTGAAAAACGACCTGATAAATTTTTCATCTTTGTCTAGGCGGCTTGCAGAAGAGCTGGATTTGAATTTAAAAAAAAACTTTGACGCAATACTGATTGCATGCAGAAGATACCAAAGAAAATTAAAAAACGAGGAAGTGCTTGAAAATAAAATACTGAAAATACTGAAAAACAGCAAGATAGAAATTAAGAACAAAGTGATTGCTGTCGTGCTTGAAAAAGATATTTTCTTCGGAACTCTTCAAAATCTGGAAAAAGATATAAAAAAGAGAAAAGAAATATTCAGGATTATTGAAGGCGCCTCTGCGATAACCGTAATAACAACAGAAGAATTTCTTGAGCCGATAAGAAAATATTTTAAAAATAAAATAATTGTTGAAAATACAAACCTGGCTGAAATAACAATAAAAAGCCCCAAGGAGATTGAGGAAGTGCCGGGAACTTATGCTTATTTATGCTCGTTATTTGGAGAGAACAACATAAACATAGTCGAGACTTTGAGCTGCTGGACTGACACTATATTTCTTGTCGATGAAAAAGACACGGGGAAAGTAATGGGATTGCTGAGGTTTTGACTGGCAAAAGTTTAAATCTCTGGCGGAATTTCCTGTGAGCATGATTTATGTTAACTCGTTCGGCATAGACACAGATACCCGGGCAGTAAACTGTGTAGGCATTGATTTAGGCAAAAGCGGCGCCCAGCTTCAAAGCTTTTTAAAGGAAGTGGTGCAAAGAAATATTCCCCTCCTCGAAGGGCTAATTCAGGACTGCACTGTGCATATCGGAAAAAGCTATGCAAAAATGTCGGTTTGCATGCTGACAACGGAAGAGGGGGGGTATTTTGACTTGGTGCCTTCTTCAGAAGAAATGTCGGACCTTCGCGCTGCCATGCGAGGCGGCGTTGAAAAGGTTGAAGTAGGCAGTTTTGCATACCGCAATCTTGAAAATAAGGATTACCGGCCTGCAATCAAGGATTTTTTGGCATCCTTTGCCAAATAATTGTTATTTCACAATCCCTTTCTGCTCGAGAAAATGCCCCAGCTTCTTTTTTTTGGTGTCAAGATATTTTTTGTTTGATTTGTTTGGCTTGATTTGAATTGGAACCCTTTCAATTATCTTCAGCCCGTATTTCTCAAGGCCTTTAATTTTTTTCGGATTGTTTGTGAGCAGCCTGATTTTTGACAATCCCAAATCTGCCAGGATTTGAGCGCCTATGGTGTAATCCCTCAAGTCTGCCTTGAACCCAAGCTTAAGGTTTGCTTCAACCGTGTCCATTCCGTGGTCCTGGAGGTGATATGCGGCTATTTTGTTGATTAATCCTATTCCCCTTCCTTCCTGGGACATATATAATAGGACTCCTCCTTCTTTGCCTATTATTTCAAGCGCTTTTTGGAGCTGCGGCCCGCAGTCGCATCTCAAAGAACCTAAAGCGTCTCCTGTTAAGCACGATGAATGAACTCTTACCAAAACTCCGCTTTTATTTGTTAGGTTGCCTTTTATTATGGCCAAATGAGGCACATTTTTGCGGTCTTCATAAGCTATAACCTTGAAACTGCCAAATTTTGTGGGTAAATTTGCCTCAACTGTTTTCCTTATTAGCATTTTCATGCAAGAGAAAGTATTTTATAGTTATATAAAGTTTTTGATTGGAGCTAATTAGATGAAGCAGAGAAAAATTTATATATTAAGCCATCCATATACTTTCCATGGAAATCTCAAAAATATTCTCAATTGCGGGGTATGTTCTTCTGTCAATTTATGTTCTATACTGGGTCTTCTTCAAGAAGAACCCGTACAAGGCAGAGTATGATAAGCTATACCATGAAATACTAACTTCTAAAAAATACAAGGTTAAGGGGCAGTTTGATAAGGATTAGATTTAATTTGTAATTCCGGGGTTGGATAAGTAAATAAGCTAAAAAATAGTAGAATAAGCCCAGCTTTTTCTCAACATATATTTTCCAGAATATACTAAAACCGAAAGGTATATAAATGAGTAATATACAAAAAGGTATACTGGTATATGATAACATAAAAATCGTATACCAGTGTATCAAAATAGAGGCAAACTGCAAAAACTAGTGGGCTTCGGCTCACTCAGCCACTGCATTCGCTTGGAAGGCAGAGAAACAATCGCTCGGCTTAAGTGCTCGGCACATTAGGACTTAGCCTTTGAAGATATTTGCCTCTCTTTTGAGAAAACAGAGGCAGCGGCAAAACAATGACACATGAGTGGCAGAAAGCCTGCTTTTCAGCGGGCAAAAAGCACACTTGTCAGTTTTGCCCAGTCCCCTCCTTTTCACACTAAAATGGAAGCAGAAATTGAAGTATTCCGGGACAATGTGGATTCGTGGATAAAGCAAATACGTAGAGAATTTTCTGATTTTTCTGAGCTCCCTTCCCTGGTTAATGAAAATGTGGAGAATATACAGCACAATTATGAGTTAATATACGAGCTAAAAGACCAGATTGAGGAATTAAAGCAGGAAGTCAGCGCCCTTAAATTAATACAGATCATAAGCCTAAAGCAAAAAACAAACAAGGTTGAGCAGCAGGAGCAGGCTTAATCCAGTTCATGCGCTAGTTTTTCTAAAGCAGTTTCAATTGCAGCGAATAAATTTCTGTCCGTTGTATGTGAAACGTAGAACTTGCCGTTGTCTTTTAGCCTCGCATGAATATCATAAATTTCGCTTTTCTCTCTCTGATGAAGTGTTTTTAACGTAATATGGAGGTTCTGCATATTCTTTGTGTGCACGGCCAGCTTTTTCACGTGCCTTTCCACATTGGTTTTTATTACTTCCCTTGAAGAGCTGTCCACATCTTTAAACCCGGATAATTCAACCATTGGACTTGCGGTTTCTTTTTCAGCCATTTTACCACCTAAAGTTATAATCCTTAAGTTATATAAAAGGATTTTGGATTTGGAAAAATTAATCCGTATTAAGGGATAAATTATATATACTGTTTGGCAACAACTTGAATTATGCCTCTCGTTGAATCATTTTCCGGAATTCGTGGAATATACGGCAAAGACCTGAATGAAAGCATTGCTGTAAGATACGCTTATTCCTATTTGTCTTTTCTTAGAAATAAAACAAAGAAAAAAACTCCGATAATTGTTATTGGGATGGATACAAGGCATTCCGGGCCAAAATTAAAGGAGGCAATAATTGGAATTCTTGACTGCAATTTTATAGATATTGGAATTGCCCCCACCCCTATGGTAGAATTCGCAGTGCGCCATTTCAATGCTGACGGCGGAATAATAATCACAGCCTCCCACAACGAGCCGCACTGGAACGGCTTCAAATTCCTTGCGGAAGACGGCGCTGTGCTCAATGAAAAAGACATGCACAGCGTAATCAAAAATACCAAATCATTCAGGGATTTCCATAAGGTCCAGGAAAGGAAAATTTTGGAAAAAAACAGCGAAGCGGTTAAAAAATACACTGAGTTTATTTTTGAAATAATAGGCAATGAGAACCTGAAAAAAATAAGGAACTCAAAGCAAAAAATTGTGATTGACCCGAATGGTGGGGCTGGCGCAATAGCAAAAAAAATCCTTGAAAGCGCTGGGGTTGAAGTAATAGGCGTGAATATGCCGTACGGCGAGTTCAAAAGGCAGGTTGAGCCGACGGAAGACGCGATGGTGTACTTGAAAAATGTGATTGATGAAAACCATGCAGATTTTGCCGCAGGATTTGACTGCGATGCTGACAGGGTTGAGATATTGATGAAAGGCAGACAGCTGTTATCCGGGAATAATATTTTAGCTTTGGTTGTGTATGATCTGCTGTCAAAAAACAAAAATCCGAAAAGCCAAACTGTCGTGGTCAATGATGCCACTTCAAATGTTGTAAGAGATGTTGCAGAAAAATTTGGGGCAAAAATAAAGGAAGTGGAAGTCGGGGAAACAAATGTTGTCGAAGAAATGAAAAAATCCAAGTCAGCTGTCGGCGGAGAAGGCTCAAGCGGAGGGGCAATGATCTGGCCGTCAAGATGCAGGGATGGGATACTTACCTTACTGACCATTTTATCTATCGTTGCAGATAAAGAGAAGAAATTGCACGACATAGTTGATGAATTGCCGCAATATTACACTCTCAGAAAAAAGCTTGAATTCAATCCTGAAGAGCATGACAAAATCAAGAAATTTTTAAAAAATTATTATTCCAAAAAAGGATTTGAAATCAGGGAAACTGGTGGGATAAAAGGTGGATTAAAGATTGTTGTTAATAGAAATTATTTCGTATGGTTCAGGGCTTCAAAAACCGAATCAAATGTTTTCAGAATAATAAGCGACTCAAATAATTACAATGAATCGCAGAAATTGATTGAAGAGGCGGTTGGTTTATTCAAGAAGGTGAATCGATGAAATAATTGTTCTTTTGAATAAAAACCTTTAAAACACGCTAATTCTTTCTTAATTATATGGTTAAGGTAAATTTCATAACCCAGGGATGCAGCTCTAATCTAAGGGAATCTGAGATAATGATGGGGCTGCTGGACGAGTCCGGGTATAAAATTGCAAAAGACGAAAATGAATCGGAAGTAAATGTTGTCAATATCTGCACTGTCAAGGGGGATATGACTGC
>DATDYS010000027.1:0-6768 GCA_035288925.1 Candidatus Nanoarchaeia archaeon | reverse complement strand
TATAAAATAGAAAAAGGCAAAAAGATTGCACAAATGGTTTTCGCAAAGGTTGAAGAGGCTGTTTTTGAGGAAGTGGATGAATTAGGCCCTACAACACGAAACGAAGGCGGATTCGGAAGCACAGGATTGGACTGAAAAGAGGTGGGTTTATGTCAAAAGATACAAGCAAGCCGATAAGATACAAGACAATACAGAAAAACACAAAGCTTGCAAGCTTTTCTGCGGAAGAAAGTTTGGAAATGAAAACTGATGAAGAAAAGCCGGTAGACTGATTATATCATTTTATCCGCTTCTTTCTTTATATCTTCAAAAACTTCACCCAAAGTTTTGTTTGAGTTTATTATTTTTATATTGTCTTTCAATAAGCTGGGCAGTTTCAGGAAATTTGCCCTTATTTTTTTCATAAATTCAAGCTTCTCAAACTTTTCCTTTTCCCGGTACTCAATTCTTTTAAGCGCAAGCTCCGGATCAGCATCAAGAATAAAAGCTGCATCGGGCTTTCTGAAATTTTTATTTTTGCTTATTAGCTCATTAATATCAAGCCCCTGCGCTCCCTGGAAAGCAATTGTTGAATAATAATACCTGTCGCATAAAACAATATTCAGTTCATTTTCATTTGAATTTTTAAGAAACGGCTCAATTGTATTTTTCAAATGCTCTTCGCGGTCTTTGACAAACAGCTCCATTAGTTTGCCGCTGCTGCTTTTGGGGTCTTTTTCATTCCTAAGCATTTCCCTTATCTGATTGCCGTATTTTCCGTTGGTCGGCTCCCTTGTTGTCAATATCCTGTATTTTTTATTCTTAGAAAACAAATAATTGTGCAGCATCTTTATTATCTCGCTCTTCCCTGAGCCGTCAATGCCGTCCACAACAATAAAAAGCCCGTTTCCCATAACTCTGAGATTGCTTAAGGATTTAATAAGGTTTTGAAAGTATGGCTTATAGAATTAAATTTAAACTTTCATTTCTTCAGCGTTTTTTCTCTCTGAATATAAATTCTTAATGTCATTGTAAACTTTAGCCTGCTCCTCCGGCTTTATCTGGTTGTAAATCTGCATCGCTTCAATGTACTTTCTTTTTGCAGCCTCGAGATTGGAGTTCATCAGGGCGTCTCTTGCATCGCTTATGCTTTTCTGTATTCTGGAAATATCATCTTCCTGAACTGCATTCTGCTTAATCTCAATTCTCGTGTTCTGCTCATAATCTCCAGATTTGGGCCTGGCGCTGAACAGCCTGCCGAAGAAAGATTGCTTTTCCTGTTTCCTTATGCTTTCTATCGCGCTCTGTATCTCCTTTTTCGCGTCTTCAATCTCTTTTGGCTTTTGGCTTTGTGATGTTTTTGCCTCCGGCACGGGTTTCACATAATCCACATCCAGCTCATCAAGAGTATCGGGAAATTTTATTTCATTCTCTTTTTTTGAAGATTTTCCTTTTTTCGGTTTTTTCAAATCGTTACCCATTTCTAAACCTAGATTATCAATCCCCAAATCCTGAAAATCATCAAAGTCCTGCAGCCAGAGCTTTTCGACATGGTCAATATCCTCAACATGCTTTTCTTCGGATTTCTTCAGCGATTTGGCTTCTTTCTTTTGCTTCAGCTTCCTGAGCCTTTTCAGCTCTTTTTTGGAAAGCTTCTTCTGCTTGGCGGAAATCTTTTTATTTTTTGGATGTGATTTGTCCAAACCATCCAGCAATTCATGAAATTCAGTTACATTCTGGGAAAAATCCTGCTTTAGCTTGTCGAATTCAACTGGTTTGGATATTCCCTTTGGCTCTTCTTCAAAATCCAACGTGGGAAAAGGCGGAGGCGGCGGAAGAATGTCTATATCTTTTGATTTTGGCTTGAATAGCTGAAGCATTGTCTAAACCTCTTTTTTTAATAATTTGTTTGGCTTATTATAAATACTTTGTTGTTCACTCAGCAATCTCAACAATTTTCTCTTTTGACTTAAAGCCCGAAGTGATTCTGACTTTTTTCTTCAGCTCTTTTGAAAGAAACTTGATTAATTCAATATTTGCCTTGTTGTCTTCCGGCTTTGCTTTAATCTGAATCTTGTAAGTATTGCTTTCATTGTTAAACTCAATTATCTTGTTTTCTTTTGAATTTGGCTTTACTATGACTTTGAATTTATTTGAGCCCATAAGCTAACTTAACTGATTACCAATAAATACTTTGTCATACCAATATTTACTACTTTCCAATGATAAAAATAGAAAGGTTTATAAAGAGGAGTTTACTCATAATTACTATGGCAAACTCACCGGCAGAATTAACGGCACTTTTAGTGGATGATGAAGCGTCTATATCTAGTCTTATAGGGGCAGTTTTGAAGAGAAATGGCATCAACACTATTGATATGGTAGCAACTACACAAGAAGGGCTAGATTTATTGGAGAAGAAACCTTATAATTTAGTTTTTACTGATTTGAATCAAGCTCCAAGTGGCATTGAAGTTTATAGAGCTGCAACAGCAAAAGGCTCTGAAGCTTACATAATGTCTGGCTATGCGCCTGACATGCAGGAAGCGCAGCAGGTTGCAGAAGGTCATTTCTTAATGAAGCCATTTAGGATGCCAGCTATTGACCAAATAGTCAAAGATTATATTGCGCGGCAAAATCCGCCTTCTCAATCATAATCCCGCCAAGTATGCTCGCATTTCTCACATCTTAAGAACTTGGTTTCAGGCTCATCGCCTGCTCTTGTCTGCACAAGCCAGAAATATGCTGTCTTATGGCCGCATTTTGGGCATTCTACCGTGGTTTTAGGCAAAGTTTGAAGCTCGCCCTTGTCCACAACTTCAACAATCTTGTCATTCTTAATCATCGTTTCTTTTACTGTAGCTGCCTCTAGATTGGACGTTTTATAGCCGCAGGAGCATACAAACATCTTCTTGCTGTCCTCTTTCCTTGGCACAAGTATTGCGCCGCATTTTGGGCAGAACATTTCAGTACTGGAAATTTTACTAATTATATATAAACTTAACCTTTTCAGGCAGAATTCCGCAAATTCATTACAGGATTAGCCACAAACTCAACAAACCAGATTTTTATATACCCTAGGAACGGAATCTTGAATACAGCATTCCCTATAACCTTGTCCTGGCTTATTCTTGTTTCATCAAGCATGGAGCTTTTTATCGATGTGGGATTAGTAACGTAATTATCCCCTTTGGTCTGGAAGTAATAAACTCCGCTTTCCTGCCATTTCCTGACCACCCTGTGTATTATTGGATCCCGCCTCGCGCTCCAGAAAACTATTATGTCTCCAATTTTAATATCCTGGGCATTTTTGCCCTTAAGAATCATTATATCCCCTTTCCTGAAGCCGTTTTTCAGCGGGAAATTCACAAAATCTTCTTTCTTTATGTTATTTGCAACATAAAACCCTTTTGCGTTCTCCCAGTAATTGTCAAAATCAGCATTGTGCTCCATGCTCTCGCTTACAACGGCAACAACAGGGTGGGTTGTGGCAAGCGCAAAAGCCAGTCCGGGATAAACGATGAACTTAATCAGAATAAACGCCAATGCAATATTGGCAAGCCAGCTCCAGATGCTGTCATCATTCCATATGAAATTCCATACCTGCTTAAGTGCCTTCTTCCAATTTGCCATTTCCCGGATTCATGTCAAAAAGAATAAAAAGGTTTGCATTTATTGATGATATTAAATATATGCCAAAAATCACAGGCCATCATTATTGTTGCTTCATCAATTGAAAAATAAAAAGTTACTTAATTTTACTTTGAAGAACCATAGCAAAACAGCCAAACATAAAAATAAGCTTATATACTCCGCTTGATAAGCAGATAACATGAAACAGGAAACCTCAGAAAAGCCCATGTTCGCAAGGCCGAATTATTATCAGGGAATACTGCAGCTTAGGGATGTGAATGACGAAATTCTGGATTTTGTAAGCAGGCAGATCAAGAAAAGGGGGGATGTTGCGGTCACGAAGAAAGTGAAGCTTTCCAACGGTATGGATTTATACATTACATCGCAGAAGTTTATCAGGATTTTAGGCAAAAAACTGAAGGAAAGCTTTGGCGGAGAGATGAAAATGAGCGCAAAGCTTCACACAAGGAGCAAGGAAGGAAGGGATTTGTACAGGGTCAATGTTTTTTTCAGGCCTTTAAAGTACAAGAGAGGCGACATTGTCAAAATCAGGGGAGATGAAGTTAAGCTCCTTCAGGTGGGAAACCGAATATTTGCAATGGATTTGAAAACAGGAAAGAAAATAAAGATAAGGAGCGAAGACTTAAGGAGGGATTAATCCCATTTTCTCAAATTTATAGTCGCTTACAATTTTGCCAATCCAGTTTGCTTTGCCCTTTTCCGCTTCAAAATGCTTTTTGTCCGCAAACCCAAAATATCTGTCCTCGTCAATTTTCAGGTTTTTTGAATTCATGAAAACAAAAGGCAGGCTGTTCTCTATTTTCGGGCTTAAGGGCTTATTATACACAATTATGGATATTTTTTCTCTTAATAATTCAACAACCTCATTGCTTACAATGTTTGGGTCATCAACAAGAACAATATCGTTCTTTTTAATGTTTAAAACTTTATTCTTGTAATTAAATTCCTGCAATCCCAGTGTGTCGAGCTTTTTCAAAACATAAAAATTGCTTATGTTTGAAATTTTATTATTGAGATTTCCGATTATTGATTTTAGATTGTCCATTTCTTTATTCCCGGATTTAATATAATTTTCAAGCGAGAAAATCCTTTTTTCCCGAAAATCATGCAGCTTTTTATTTTTCTTAACTTTAATTTCGCTGTTTTTACTTTTCTCCAAGTTTTTTATTTGACTATTCAGGTTGTTATTGTGTGATTTTATTAGCCTAATTTCGGATTCATAATTTTTTAATTTATTGTACAATTTCAAAAAATCATTCTCGCTTAATTTTCTTTCTGTGATGACTTTCTCTATTATCCTGTCTTCTTCATTTTTCTCCTCTATTATTCCAACAGCACTCTTGATGCTTATTCTTCTTAAGATAACCAATTCCTTAATTTTGTCTTTGATTTCCTGTTTTTTGCAGTCTTTTGCGTAGGAATCTATTTTATTCAAAAGCGGCTTTGACGTTTTATAAGCAAAAAGCGCAGCAGCCAGGGCATCAGCCTGGCGGATATCGCCAACTTTGAAGCCGGAAATCATTTTTCTTTTTTCTTCAACCTTTAAGTCCTCGTTTGGATTAACAGCCCGCGCCCCAAGCCTTGTCGCAAACATATAAGCCAAGTTCGGTATTTTTGCCTTGTCTGTTCCAACCAGCACAGCCTTACCAATCTCAATTATTTCAGAAATCAGCTGATTTAAGTCAAGATTTTTGGAAGAATCAGTTTTTATTAAATTTCCTTCAATGTCTAGGACAGCATATGCTGTTGTAGTTCCCGGGTCAATGCCGACAATCAGAAGTTTTCTGTTCCCCATAAACATAATTATAACTGCAAGTTTTAAAAACTTTGCGCCATAACTTAAAGGCACAAGATTAATTCACTTGTAAGGGTGGGTGGAGGGCTATCAATAACATATTTAGTGCAATCAAAACATCCCCTCCCTAAATAATAAAAAATATGTAATCAAATAATTTTGCCATAAGCTTTATAAGCAAAAATATGTACCTGCTTGCTATGGGCGGTGGAAACGCAGATATTAGCGGAATAATTGTTAAAGGACTTGGAGAGGGGGCCGTATTCATGTCAATGCCGCATTACAAGCAGGAAATAAAAAAAAATCTTGGTTTTGAAGCTTATCCGGGAACTTTGAATGTTAAAGTTGCAAAACAGCAGTTTGATTCATTAAAAAATTACCTTCCGATAAACATAAAAGGATTCAAAAAAGGCGGCAAAACATTTGGAAGTGCAAATTGCCGTAAGGCGAAAATTAAAAATATCAGCGGCGCAATAATAATGCCGGACATAAACAAGCACGAAGATATTATGGAGTTTATCGCTCCCGTACATCTTAAATCAGAGCTTAAATTGGCTGACGGCGATAAAATAAAAATTGAATTAATAAACTAAAATGGCAAAAATAGGAATTGCGGACACGAATTTTGCAAGAGTTGACATGGCATCTTTTGCTATTGATAAAATTAAGGAAAATTCAGATGCGGAAATCGAGCGTTACACGGTTCCTGGCATGAAGGATTTGCCTGTTGCCTGCAAGATTCTTTTCGAGAAATACAAATGTGATATTGTACTGGCTTTGGGAATGGCCGGCCCTATGCCGATAGACAAGCAGTGCTCTCATGAGGCTTCATTGGGACTGCAGGCAGTTCAATTAATGGCTAGCAAGCATATCATAGAGGCATTTGTCCACATGGATGAGGCAAAAACTGAGAAGGAGCTTTTCGAAATCGCAAAGAATAGAGTGACCAAGCATGCTTTGAATGCAATTGCGTTGTTAAAAGGCAAGACGGAGCTTACAAAGTATGCCGGCACCGGCAAAAGGCAGGGCAGGGAAGATGCCGGCCCTATAAAATTTTAGGAAATATTTGACAAAATGAACGAAAGAATAGCGATTGTTGTTTCAAGATTTAATTCCGAAATAACTTGTAAAATGAATTTGGCGGCTCAAAAAAAGATAAAGCAGCAAAAATCCAAATTAGTAAAAGTTGTTGAAGTTCCGGGCGCTTTTGAAATTCCATTTGCTGTAAGTAAATTACTAAAAGATAAAAATATTGACGGCGTTGTAACACTTGGAACTGTCATCAAGGGCGGCACTGACCATGACCAGGTTGTTGCCCATTCCGTTGCAAGAAAACTGCT
>DATDYS010000026.1:0-13146 GCA_035288925.1 Candidatus Nanoarchaeia archaeon | reverse complement strand
CTCGCCCCATCTTTAACTTTCTCAACATGAACAATCTCTTTATCCGTCTTCAATTCTTTGTCAAAAACAACCGGATGATTATTTTTAACTGTAATTGTTAATTTTGAAAATTCTTCGTAAGTTAATTCTTTAGTGGAATTTTCATAGCCGTCAAGATAAACTTTATCCCCTGCTTCTGATTTGTCGACAGTCAAAACTCCAACATGCTCACCGTCATCTCCGGCTAATAGCATTCCCTGCGATTCAACTCCCCTTAATTTTGCATGCTTCAAATTTGTGATTACAATTATTTTTTTATTCAATAATTCTTCAGGAGAATAATGCTCGTTCAATCCCCCAACCAACTGCCTTTTTTCACTTCCCAAATCAATCTGCAAAATATATAACTTGTCGGCATTGGGATGATTCTGGACGTCAATTATCTTTGCAACTTTCAAATTAAGCGGGAATAATTTTTCTGTTCTTTCATTAATGGCATTTTTCGCTATTGGATTCTCGTTTATTGTTCCTTTCTCCCCAATCTTAGTTATCAAAATATCCTCCTTTCCGATCTTATGGTTTTTTAAATTAAAATTAATGTCCTTCCATTTTAAATCATGAAGATTCAGTTGCTTCTGCAGTTTGGATGAGAACTCAGGCAAAATTGGTGAAATTAAAATGCTTAAAATCTTTACAATATTCAGGGACAGCCCAAGAACCTTATGAGCTTTTTCTTTATCGGAATTAATCAGCTTCCACGGCTCGTTGTCCTGAAAATACTTATTCCCAATTGCAGATATTGCAAGAATTTCATTCAGTGCAGCGCTTAAATTGTAATTTTCATAATGCTTTTCAATTAATTTTATTTTTTCATTAATTTCATCAATTATTTTTTTATCCTTATCAACGGCTTTAATTTCGCCATCAAAGTTTTTATTCAGGAAGCTCAACGTTCTGTAGCAAAAATTGCTGAGATTTGCAGACAATTCTTTGTTTACCCTTTCAACCAGCAATTCTTCAGAATATTCCCCGTCAGAGCCTAAAGGCATCACCCCGGCCAGATAAAACCTGAACGGCTCGACTCCAAACTTTTCAATCTGCTCAAACGGCTCAATTACATTTCCGGTGGACTTGCCCATTTTTGTCCCTTTTGACAGAATAAATCCATGGACAAACAGCTGTTTCGGCAATTTTACCTTCCCGGAAATCAGCATAGCGGGCCAGAAAGCAGCGTGAAATCTAAGTATATCCTTTCCAATAATATGTATGTCAGCAGGCCACGTTTTTTTGAAAAACTCCTCGTCCCGCCCATATCCGGCGCCGGTTATATAATTTGAAAGCGCATCGCACCATACATACATTACCTGCGAATCATCATCAGGCACGGGAATCCCCCATGGAAGCGATGTTTTCGGCCTTGAAAATGAAATATCTTCTGCAATTTTTAAGAATGAAAGTATCTCATTTTTTCTTATCTCGGGGACTATCTTAAATTCATCTGCTTCAATTTTTTTTGCTATTTTTTCCCTGTATTTTGAAAGCCTGAAGAAATAATTTTCTTCCTCGACAGTCTCCACATTTCGGGTTGGATGGTTAGGGCATTTTCCGCTCTCTAATTCTTTCTCGGTCTTGAACGCCTCGCACCCGGTGCAGTACAGTCCCTTGTACGTTTTCTTGTAAATATCCCCGCTCTTGACAAGCCCTTTCCAAAGCTTAGTTACGCCCGGATAATGGGTTTTCTTATCCGACGTCCTTATAAAATAATCATAGGAAATATTCAGCTTTCCAAACAGGTCCTTAAAAATCGAAACATTCTGATCGAGAAATTCCAGGATTTGCTTCCCTTCTTTTTGAGCGCTCTGCCAGTTCTTTAGCCCGTGCTCGTCCGTTCCGGTCTGAAAATAAACCTCCTTTCCAAGAAGGCGGTGGAATCTTGCAACTGCATCAGACTGGACTATCTCAAGCGCATGCCCCAAATGAGGGGCTGAATTCGGATATGCAATTGCAGTTGTAATGTAAAATTTTTTCTTTGTGAATTTTGCCACCTTGAATTATGAATAAATTAATCATTTAAAAATATATTGCTTAAATTTCATTTCTTTTTCCCGGAACTTCTTTTTTCATTTCCCTTGTTGTTCATATGGTCTTCCATCAATTCCATCTGTATCCTTTGAATCTCAAGCAGCCTCTGCCATTGGTGCGACATCAATTGGTCAATCTTGGAGTTGATGTGCCTAATCTCAAGTTCAGCCTTTAAGTCAGTCTTATAGTCATGCTCCGCCCTTAGGCTGTCTTTCTGCGCCTGCCTTATCTGGCTCATCAGGATAATTGGGGCCTGCACAGCCGCTATGCATGACAGAACCAAATTAAGCAGGATGAAAGGGAATGGGTCAAAAGGCTTCCACAGTATAATCGCGTTTACAGCCATCCAGGAAAATAAAACTACAAAAAAATGATGATGAAAGCCCAGCTGCCAACAAACGATGTCAGCCTGTCCGCAACCCTCTGGCCAAAAGTCAGCTTTTTCTCGAATTCGGCATTGACGTTTCGTGCCAGGACATCGTGTTTTTTCAGGCTGTCGACAACTGACTTGTCAAGATGAGTGAGCTCCCCCCTTTCAGTCTCCAGAACATCCTGCACGTGCTCAATCCTGAATTTATTTAAATCAGAATAGCAAATATGCCCCTTGGAAGACCATTTTGGAAATTTTTTCCTGATTGTCGCAACCACCGAATCGCGAACCATTTCTGCCGGAAGAACTTCCCTTAAAGCTTTTTTCTGGTTGCAAATCTGGCAGACTACCGTATCAGCGTGGCTCATAATCCATCTATGAATTTTGCAGGTTAAATAATTTTCTATCTTCCGGCATTAGCCATTTTGCTCTCAAGAAATTCCTTTAAAGCCATAAAAAGCTTTAAATACTATCAACAATATAACCCTTTCGGGATGGAAAATAAAAAACTAGGCATAGTTATTTTGTCAATCAGCATAGCTGCAGCAGTGCTTGCATTCAGCTTTCTCGGGGTTCTGGGCAGGCAAACAACGGCGCTTCAGTGTTTCCCGACAAGCGAATGCCAGCGCGTTTCGTCGTTAATAGGGTTGTCGCACGTTGCAGTCGGATTGATTTCTTTTATTGCGTCTCTTGGGATTTACCTTTTATTCTTCAGCACGGGCGAAGAGGCAATACTAAAAAGGCTTGAGGAAGAAAAAAACACAAAGATTGAGCACGACAAGTTTGGATTAATCCTGAAATCAATGGACGCGAACGAGCAAAAAGTTCTGAAAGCCGTAAAAGAGCAGGATGGAATCACGCAGTCAACTTTAAAATTCAGGACAGACTTGTCAAAATCCAAAGTGAGCCAGATTCTTACAGATTTCGAGAAAAAGCATTTAATCACAAGAGAGCTTAAGGGAAAAACTTATTCTGTTCACTTGATGGACAATTTTTGATTTGTTTAACCGCTTCCAATAAAATCCTTTTCACCACATTGAAGTATTAACAATCATTTTTAAAGATTAAGCCAGAGATTTGCAATAATGGCTGAGCTAAAGAGAGTTCTGGGGTTCTGGACCATACTATCCCTGTCAATAGGCTCCATAATGGGCACGGGGTTGTTTTTTGGCCCTGAAATAGCCTCAAGATATTCCGGAAATGCTTCAATCATCGCATGGATAATCCTAAGCATAATTGCAGTCTATATCAGCTTCTATTTTGCAGAGCTCGTCTCCATGTACCCAAAAGCAGGGGGTATTTATGAATTCAGCAAGCATGCATACAGCAGATTTTTTTCTTTCATGATGGGATGGACCGCGTGGATAGTAGGCAATTTGACGACCGCTTTGCTTATCGTGGCTGCCACAGATTACCTGATTACAGATTCTTCGCAGGTAACCCTAAAAGTGCTGATAAGCATAGCCTTCATAATTTTATTAAATTTAGTTGCATATTTTGGCATTGAGGCAAGCGCAATAATGCTTGTAATTTTTGCAATTATCCCGGCATTGGTTCTGCTCTCCATTATATTTCCTGGATTTTTCCATTTAAACTATGGCAACTATTCCCCATTTTTCAGTTTTGGGCTCTCGTCTATATTTTTGACTGTCTTTTTTATGGCTGAAAGTTTTTTTGGATGGGAGGGCGCCACTTACCTTGCCGAGGAAACGCAGGAGCCCGAGAAAGTCATACCAAAAGCCATTGTCATAGGCACTATAATTGTTGCCCTTCTCGGAGTTTTTGTCACATTGATTTCTTTGGGAGTGATCCCATGGAAAGTTTTGGCCGATTCAAGCGCTCCGCTTTCAGTCGTTTCAAAATCCTTGCTCGGGGGCATTGGAACGGATATTATCAATATCGGAATTTTCATATCGCTTGTAGGCTCTGCCGCCGGCGGCATAGTAACCATGCCCAGGCTGATTCTTGCACTGGCGAGGGACAAGCTTTTCATCGCGCAGTTCAGCAGCATTCATGAAAAATTCAGGACGCCCTACAAGGCAATAATTTTCCAAACCATTGTCTCTCTGCTGATATTTGGCATGACTTTCGGAAAATACAAATCACTTCTGAGCCTTGTGCTGCCGCTCGGGTTTGTGATGTATTTTTTCATAATTTTATCTGTGGTTTTGCTGAGAAAAAAAGAGCCGCTGGCTCCAAGAACAATAAGAGTTCCGTTTGTAAAAATGGGCTCATTTTTTTTGATGGCGTTTATGCTGGCTATTGTGGCAGTATGGATTTTTCCCGCTTTTGGAAGCATCAATTACAGCTCACTTAATATACTAAAATTTGGATTCTCGCTGATTTTTGTCGGCGTGCCGATTTATCTGCTGCTTGAAATATACTATAATCCTGACACGATAATAAAAATCAATGATTCACTTGCTTATCTCACCCTATGGATGGAAAGGTTCATCCTGCCCAAGGGCATAAGGGGGGAATTGCTGGCCCTTCTTGGGGATGTCAAGGGAAAGAAAGTTCTTGAATTTGGATGCTCTGTCGGAACTCTTACTATATACCTTGCCCAGGCTGTGAGTACAAGGGGGAGGGTTTACGCAACAGACTTGTCAAAAAATGACCTTTTAATAACGAAAAAGAGGCTGATTAAAAGAGGCCACTTGCATGTCATCATAATCCACGACGAGCACCAGATAAACAGGGTTCATCCGTCAATACCTCACGTCGATGCCATTGTAAGCGTTGGAATGATGGGCTATCTTCAGGATGTCAAAAAAGTGCTGAGAGAAATGAGGGAGCTTCTTCCGTACGGCGGCAAAATAGTGTTTTTGGACTACGTGGATTTTTTCAAGGTCATACCAAATGTTGCGTGGCTTTCAAGCGACCGCACGATTGAAAAAATTTTTCGGGAAGCCGGCTTCTCGGTTTTTGTCACGAGAAGAAAAGGCATGTTCTGGAACTACGTCTATGTTTATGGAATCAAGTTCCATGAGGATATACCATACATCTAAAAGCCTAACTTGGAGAAGTGTTATTAATATAAACTATGCCTTGGAGCTTCCACACTTTATTTGTGCCCTTTGAAATATTTCCGGTCACGTTGGAAGGAAGAAATCTTACAAATTCGTAATCCAGGTAATTAACGGTCAGCTCCCGGTTGTCTGTCATGGTTATAGTATAGCTTACGCCGTTTACTGTCTGCGGCATACTAAATATTCTTATGTATCCATCATTGACTGATTTGGCTATATCAATTTCACGGTACGCGAAACCGGCAATATCCTCTGCAGTCTTCCTGTTGCCTTCTTCCTTTGCCTGCAGCATGTTGGAGCTTGTGACGGCAAGAAATCCGAGCACGACAAGGAGCATGAACGAAGCCAGAGATACAAACTCTACTGCAGACTGGGATTTGCGGAAAAATTTTTTAATTTTTGCATGGCTCATTTTAAACTGTCGAAATGTTTACAGAATTTTTGTCAACCGCCTCTATCTTGACTTTTTTCAGGCCGGAGTTTCCGAGGCCCGGGATCGCGCACCTGTTAATAGAACATTCTGAGCCGTCGGTTGTCATATTTACTGCCGAGAAAAAAACGAGCTCCGACACTCCAAAAGTTGTTGAAATGTTAAGGACAAATTCCCGCCCGTCGATTATTTGGGCTGCCACTATGTTGTCCGGAACATTCAGCTCGATCACAGTTTTCGAGCCCTGGCCCGAGTAGAATATCGTCTCCGACGTGTCAACTATGTTTCTGCCTATTTTGGTTGCCTGCGCATCCGTTATTTCCTGGCCCGATTCCTTGGAATAATTATAAAAAAGATAAGTCGTGGGCACCATAATCGCAAAAGTCAATGCCACAACTAAAAGATACTCCATTGAGGCCTGGGATGCGCGCGAGCTTGCAGCGCGCTCCAGCAGGCATCTTCCATTAAGTCGTGACTTTGCCATTTATCTTACCATTTACTTTATGAATTGGATGGGAAGGCGTATTGACTGCGAAATAATCCATCGACACCGCTAACTCGACTCTTTCATCCGGAAGATAAGCTCCCCCGCTGCATTCTGTAAAGGTGAAATCTTTCTGCGTTGCATGCGCCCAGCTTATGGGAGTTGCGTCTGCAGTGCATGAAATCGGAACAGTGGCGTCGTTTGTTATGGAAATAGACTGAATCTGTATGTCCTCGCCCAGGTTGTTAACAAGCTTGAGCCTTACTTCTGTGGGCAGCAGGCTGAAATCAAGGCATTTCAGCTGGGACGGAAAAATGCATTTCTGCGGCAGGTATTTGCTGAAATCAAAAATTCCGAAATAATACAGGGTGCTTATAGTGACGGCAATTACAATAAAAGCCCATGCATAGGTTGTGAGAAATTCCAATGCCGCCTGCGATTTAATTTTCATTCTGCCTCCTTTGACTGACAACCCCATTTGAATGATAAAATAAAAATCTAAGAATGAGAATATAAAATTTGTGTTTTATATTACTCCTGCGTACACTTCCCCTTTCACTTGGCGGGAATAGCTACTGCCACTTGAAATCGTATTATAGGTTATCGTTACTAAAATCTTTCCTTTTTCACCTGATATCAGCCCACCGAAAGGGTCGCACGCAGTCCATGCTAAATCCTTCAATTCGCCCGATTTCCAAGATGTTGGGTTAGCAGGTGGTGTGCAAGTAAGCGCTGTTGTGCTCTCTACACTCAACACCATCGCACTCACATCAATTGCCTCACCCACATTATTCTTAAGCCTAATCTTCACCTGAGGGTTCGGTGCTGCTCCAGTCGCAGCAATTTGATAATCCAGGCACTGAAATTCGGCCCCAAAAGTGCACCTACCAGGAAGCACTTTGCTGGGGTTTAATATCCCAAAGTAAGCAAGGGTCCCTATCATAATCAAAATAACCAAGAATGCCCAACCATAGGTCGTCAAAAATTCCAACGCGGCCTGCGCCCTTTTAAGATTCATAATCATGTTCTCACCATCCTTTTTGAAAATCCAAATCATACCTTTTCTACAATATATTTATAAATCTTTCTATTTTGGCGATAAAAATTATGCGTTCTGCCTGAAAGCCACGTATTTCTCGTCCACATTTACAAAATCAGATTTTGTTTTTGCATCAAGCCTGTCGAGAATTGTGTTTATTGCCACGAAAGATATTGCAATTCCAGATGCAAACAGCAGCCTTTCATAGGCGACGACCGGTATCAAGGCAATCCATTTCGCCGGAGTCATTGGGACAACATAATTCCAGACTGCACCTCCGACCGCGTGCGCCGTTAAAGTCGCCCCGAGGCTTTTCAAAAAAACTTTGTCACTGTATTTTTTGGGAAGAAGCTTTATCACTATGGGGATTGTCCAGAAAAGCGTGAAGAACCACACCTGCCTTCCGACCGGATGGGCTATAAAGATTATTATTGCAGCTATCGGCACAAAAAAGCTCAGCTTGTCTTTTTTCGTTCCAAAATACCATGCTGCAAAAAGCATAGGAGCCAGTCTCAGGACACCGATTAAAGTGAACGCCTTTCCCAAAACTAAATAGCTTGAAATTTCTGCAATTAATACTGAAAGGATACCCACAACCGGACCGAGAAACGAGCCCGCAACAGGGCCGAAGAACTGGAACAGCGTAAAGAACTGGTTATCTGCACCGATTAATTTTGAGAAATTTATCCTGTCACCGACAAAAACAAGAACGCTGAATATCAAAAGGAAAAAAATCCCTTTCTTGGTAACCAGCTTGTTGAGCTTCATCATATTCACCCATTGCTTTTGATTTATGATTTCTTTAAATAGTTTTCTGTTAAAGGTTAATTGTGCCTAATTCGCAACAAAATAAAATACGCCACAAATCCAGATTCATTCCAATTATTTTTTTCGCAAACCTTTAAAAACGGCGCTTCTACACTGAACCTTATGAAAATAATGATGGTTGAGGGAAGATACAAAGGGGAAATTGACCTCTCCAAACTTGACACATCCGTACTGCCAAAGAACATTGGGCTGGCTACTACAGTCCAGTTCCTTGATTATGTTGACAGGATGAAACAATTTTTGCAGAGCAATGGAATCAAAGTATATACAGACAAGATAAGGCAAAAATATGAAAGCCAGCTCCTCGGCTGCGACCAGGGAGGCGCAGAAAAAGTAAAGGACAAGGTTGATGCTTTTCTTTATGTGGGAACCGGAGTTTTTCATCCATTGGGAATTGCAATAAACATTGACAAGGAAGTTTTCTGCTATGACCCGTTGAATGCCATAATGTCAAGAATCGACCGAAAGCAGGTCGAAAGGTACAACGCAAAAAGAAAAGGCGCCTACTTAAGATTTCTCAATTCAAAAGAAATTGGCTTTCTGGTTTCACTGAAGCCCGGCCAGAACAATTTTAAAAAAGCTGCCGAGTGGAAGAACAAGCTGAAAGAAAAAAACTGTTATATATTCGCATTTGACACCCTTGATTTCAGCCAGATTGAGAATTTTCCCTTTGTTGAATGCTGGGTCAACACAGCGTGCAACAGGATATTAGATGATTATGACAAATTTCCAAAGCCCCTGGTGGACTTAAGCGACATAGAGAAAATGGAACTAGTTGCGGTAAAAGTAGGCTAACTATTTTTTCTTTTTGTTGTTGTCTGACATCATGTAAATCAGCGTCTTTATCTCATTCAATTCCTTTTTCGAAACATCAACCATAACGCTTAGCAGAATAAACATGACCAGCAGCGAAAGCCAGCTGAATATCGCAATTATCATCAGCCAGCTTATCTGGCCGCTCTCCGCCCTGTAAGCCTGGTTAATCAATTGAAACCCAAGAACAGATGCGCCTATTCCGACAACGAGAAGAACAAAATCAAATACACTCATTCTGTTTTCTGCCATCAGTATGCTCCTTTTTGGAGTCCTTAGCAAACTATTATTTAAACTTTCTCTTTTGGGATTTTACTGCCTGCCCTTCCGGGAATACCCAAAAATTATTACTATCACCAGAACAAAAGCAACAAACGCACCCAAAACAATCCACATAAGCGCAGGAGTGCCTGAAATTGAAATATTTTGCAACAAACGTGGTCCCGAGTTATTGTCGCTTCCAGCTTGAATCGGCTGATTTGGAATTGATATTGTATTCTGGTTTGTATTTTGCACCGTCCGATTTTGAATTACAGCTGAGCCGCAATCCCTCAAATCAAGATTCAATATCTCACGGTCGAACAGTACAGTAGATCCCCTCCAGTACAAGTTTACCATTATAGGGTACACGCCAGGCAAGATTTTTGGTGAAATTTCCAATGGCAGGATTTTTGTGTATTTTCTACCCTCATCATCCGCATCGTTCGAGGAATCCAGCGATATTCCCTTGTCAATGGAATTTATGCCAAGGCCGCCTGACTTGAATTCAAGAGCAATATCCTCTTCATCATTTGAGCCGAGATTCATTATGTCAGCGGATATTTTTGTTTTCCTGTTGGTGCAGTCTAGTATGCTTGGGTTCAGCTGGTATTTCACTATCTGAATGTCGTGGCTTAGTTTCTTGACTTCCAGCTTAAGCTTGTTCTCCGTAAAATAAAAAGTGCCGTTTCTACCTTCTCCCTGCGCATCAATAAAAACATCATAAGTTCCAGTTGCTGCATCAAGCGGCACAGGGAATTTTATGTCCACTAGTGTGTCATCTCCGCCTTCAAGTTCAAAATCATCGCTGTCTTCATCCATATCAGAGCCGCCATCTATGCCAACTATTATAATTCTAACAAGAGCTTGGCTTATTCTATCCCCCGGGCCGCTGCCGCTTGGGGCGTTTTCCATTCTGACCGTGAAAGTCACGTTTGAGCCCGGGAATATGTCAGCATTTATCCTGGAATTGTTGGCCAGGCCATCAGCAAAATCTACCCTGGTTTTGTGCTCGAGCTGGTATGTGTATGCCTCACTGTAGTCCACGCTCATCCTCATCTCCGTAATTTCAAGCCCTCTCGCCGATATGCCTAAAGCTAGCAGAATTGCGAACAATGCGGCAAATATTATCAGTTTCATTTTTGTAGTTATTAGTTAGTAGTTATTTTATATATATAAATGTTATGGTTTCCTGCAGAAGAAAATTACATCCTTGTCTTCTCCCACAGCGTTATAAACCTCAAAATTCTTGTGAATAATCCCAATTATTTTATCAAATTTTTCTGATTTTTTCAGCACGCTGAAGACAAAATCATTTTTGCCGGCCCTTTTGGCTTCATTGATTGATTTTTCAGCATCATCAAAATTATGCATTGCAGTCACTGAAATAACCCAGTCAAATGAGCCGTCCCTGAATGGAAGCATTTCAGCAATCCCTATAATTTTGTTTTTATTTGGATTATTCTTCAAAAGCCCCATGCTGGGGTCTATGCCAACAACAAAACAGCCGAAATCCGAGGACATGCCGCTTCCGCACCCGACATCAAGAAGTTTTGAATTATTTCTTATCTTAATTTTGGATTTTATGATGTTCAGTTTTTTAATCTGCTCATCCCTGTAAAGCTCGTCGTATCCTTCCGAAATATGGTCATAATAATCCATAAATCCGGCTTATTTCGGATATTTAATAATTTTTGTTTATCGAAAAGAATAAATAAGTGCAATTCTTCCACAGAGGATTATTACTGATTATGGAGGATGCAGCTTGAAAAAAATATTGTTTGTGGTTTTATTGGTCTTGCTTGCGGGATGCGCCAAGTCTAAGGATTTCTCTTACGGGCTGGATCAAATGAATGCGGTTAATTCAAAATATGGCATAACATCCAATTCTTACCTAGCAGATGTAAATCAGATTGACGCGATTGTGAACTCATACAAAGAGCTGAAAGAACTTAAGCTGGACAAAGACCAGGAAGCTTTCAATGAGCTTGTGGATTACCGGTTGCTCGCTTTCGAGTCAGACAGGCAATTTGTCAACAGCCTCAAATACGGCGATTCCGGCACGACAAAAAAAGGGTTCGGATGCAAGAGACGGCCCCTGATAATTGAAACTGTGAAACTCAAGAATGAGTCTGCTTTAATGGGTTTTGAAGCCATCAGCAAGCTCAAGGAGTTTGTGGATAAATACCCGCAAAACTCCAAACTGGCCAACTTGTCTCAGAAAGATGTCATGTTCCTGAATGCCAGCTTTTACGAATTGTCAAAAGATGCCAATAGGGACAGCAGCACAATAAACCATTTCTGCCCGGAAAACGTTACGTTAGAAATATACCGGCAAGGGTTCAGGAAAATCGAAAATCTGAGTGAGGAATTCATAAACAGCCTCACTTACGAACAGGCGGTAAAATTGTGGAAGCAGATAAGTGGGATAGAATAAAATGGCGCTGAAAAAACCGAAAAGCGTGGAAGAGTGCGTATACTTTACCAACAGGGCTACTGACTCGGGCCGGACAATAGCATGGGTTTTCAGGAAAGAATGTCCTAAATGCAAAAAAGGAATAATGGGCAAGCCTCAAAAAAAGGGCGGCAAAGTTGACAAAAAAGCCGGCCATTATGACTGTTACTCCTGCAGCTATCAGGAAAGTAATGAGCAGGTGGAAAACAGCCTAATTTTAAATGTTGAATACAAATGCCCGCACTGCGGCAACGAGGGCGAAACAACCTCCGAATACAAAAGAAAGTCATTTCAGGGAGTGCAGTCTTATATTTTTGAATGCCAGAAGTGCCATCAGAAAATACCAATCACAAAAAAATTAAAAGAGCCGAAAAAGAAAGCCAAAGAAGTGGATGCAGATGAACAGTCTGACTGACCTCGTAAGATTCCTGCTGGGTTTTTTCCTATTATTTATGTTATTGATGATGATTATAGGGGTGGCCCTGACCATATTCTGGATTTGGATGATAATTGACTGCGCAAAAAGAAATTTCAAAAAAGAAAATGAAAAAATTGTTTGGATACTGGTAATTGTTTTATTGAATGTGCTCGGAGCAACAATTTATTACTTTGCTGTCAAATTTCAGGATAAAAATAAAGCGAAGAAGAAAAAATAAACTAACACGCCTACAATCTTACTGATGCAAGGACGGATATGGAATTGTTTACTGGATGGGTTTTCACTTCCACAAATAAATTGTTGACTCGTAAAACAAACTCTCTGTCTAAATATATGGCAGCCAAATGATAATCTTTCATACCTTCAAAAAGTCCAAACCTGCTATACATATTTGAAATTGCCCTCAATCTGTAATAAACTGCATTTCTTGTTTTAAGTGGCAATTTTGCCAACCTTTCCCCATACAAGCTTAATACTTCATCATATTTTTCAGGCTCATCAATGAAAAGTGCAGTTTTCTTAAATTTGGAAGGCTCACAATTCGCAAGATAGATATAAAGGGCATAATCGCAATAAACTTCTAATTCTCTTCTAACAGCAAGTTTATTAGAAAAATTTTCAATTCTCGCTTCCAACACTGGCTGCATAGTCTGCTGTCTTACTGTTAAATTTATAAAACTTGCTACGTAAGGTTATTTCCTGGACTTTTCAAACAATTCACTGACTTTTTTCCAGTTAACTAATAGAATTTTATGAACTATAGGCTCAATTATATATTTTTCAGTAGCACTGGACATCCCCGCCTAAGGTATATCAAGGATAACCCCTGCTAATTCTGAAAAAGAGAATACGCAAAACTGCCAAATAATGATTTTCCGTTTGCTTCGCAAATGTTGTTCAAACCTAAAATCAATTACGCAGTTTCGCTTAACATGTCGAA
>DATDYS010000025.1:0-10816 GCA_035288925.1 Candidatus Nanoarchaeia archaeon | reverse complement strand
TAGGGTCAAGTTGATCTCCTTTTTGATATTTCTTCTGCAAATCCTGATAAATCATCTCAGCAATCGCTTGTGTAACATCTTGGATACTTTCAGCCATAAAGCAAAGAAAACCGATTTAATTTATAAAGTTTATTATTAACATTATCACAATATCATATACGGCTTCATCTTTAATCTCAAAGATTCTTCAATGTTCTTCTCATCTTCAGAAGTCAGGTAAATATGCCTTTTCTTGTGCTTGTCATACTCTTTTATCTTGGCTTTCATGATTTTCTGGTATTCTTTAACGTAATCATAAGGGTGGTGGTCGATATAAAGGTCAAGTTTCGGCAGGTAAAATGATGCCCTGAAATCGTCCTTGTCTGCCCATGTTGCGACCGTATTGTACTGGAACAGCAAATTGTTGTCGAACAAAAAGTTGGCAATCATCATCTCTGCCCTTGTTTTTACAAGATGCCCTGTTTTTGTGTGGAAATTGGATTCCGCGCTTTCGCTTCTATCAAGCAATTCGGAACCCTTGACTTGTATTCCCTTCTCCCTTTTTATCTCGTCAAACAGCGGAATTGACTCCTTGTTTTCATAATTCTTGTTGATGCTCAGGACGCCGTCAAATGACTGCACAGCTTCTTTCACTTTGCCAAGCAGGACTTCCATGTGGCCTTTGCTGTACCACGCCTCCACATGATTTTTGTCAAGCTCCGCCGCATTTGTAAAACAATTATGCGCCATTTTTATGAAATTCGTTTTCTGGTCCTCTTTTTTGTAATCTTCAATCATCTTGTCGCTTACTTCCCAATCAGTGTCCATTGAAATCCTGTAGGCGCCGGCCTTGTACCTGCCTTCAACGAACATCTTTTTCCTGTAATAAACGCTGCCCTTGCCCATCCATGCCCTGACTTTGTTTTCATCCTCTGCTGCCTGCACCTGAAGCGCCCTGTCAAAGAATTCTATTGCCTTGTCAAAATTATCAAGATAAGAATAGCATGCAGCCATGTTATAATTACATTTGAAAAGAAATTCGGCAGCGTTCTTGAACAAATCCTGCTCATTGCCCTTGTAAGGGTAAAACTCCAGCGCCTTAACATATTCCTCTATTGCCGTCTTGTACTGTTTCAGCTGTGCCAGCCGGTCCGCTTCCCTTTTTATCTCCTCGGCCTTGCGCATTTCTTCGGTTTCCCGGAAAGACTCGGTTTTATCTTTTTCTTTCCTGCGCTCTTCCAGCTTTTTCTTCTGGTCGGCGAAAAACTTCCTAATGTGGTGGATTACCATTGTTGAGTAATTTAACTAATAGGAAATATTTAAAGGTTATTGTTTTGAGAAAATAGGGCGCCAAAAATAATACAACAAATGTTTAGAATTAAAATTAATCTTCTTCTTCGCTTCTGCCCATCAGGATTATTGCAACTAGCACAAATAATATCGACAAGATTAATGTGCTGATTAATATCCAGAACCATCCGCCGCTTGCTCCCCTAAAAAATAATTGTATAAATGGTATCTGGATGGTCCTTTCTATCGTCTCCGTGCCGTATAGGCTGGAGCTTGCCGATGAAAACCCGGTTGTTATCGTCTGGTTTACCTGCCTTATTCCCCCGCAGCCCTGCAAATTGAGCTGGATTGTTTTCGTGTCCTGCAAATCATTGTTGTCTGAGTATACATTAATTGCCAGAGGATAATCTCCGTCTCCGATTGCGCCGGTTATTTTAAGCGGAATTGTTTTTGAGTAAGTGTTGCTTTCAGTTCCGGACTGGACTGCAATGCCCCTGCTGAATGCATCAATTTCCAATTCATCACTTTTTACTTCAACATAAGAGTTTTCCTCGTCTTCGCTTCCTAAATTGATTATTTCAAAATTAAGGTTAAACCCTTCGTTGCAGCTTATCTTTGCCTTGTTCAGGCTTAGTTTCGTGAACCTCAAATCATGCCTGTCCTTTTTCACTTCAAGGATTACATTCAGCTCGTCCCTTTGGGTTGTTCCGTTTTCATCGACTCCTTCGGCTTCAATGAGGACGTTGTAATCCCCATCATCAACATTTAATGGAAGGTTATAGTCATTAAGTGTTACGGTTTTTTCTGATTGCGGCCTTAGGTCAAATTCGCTTGATTCGTCTTCCAAATCATCGCCGTCGTCGATGCTTTCTATCGTTGCCCTTACAGTAACATCTTTTATTACCAGCCCTCCGCTGGTTGAAAAAAGGTTTTTTGTTTTTATCCTGAAATCAACGCTGGACTGGGGCCCGGCATCCCTGCTTATCCTCTGGCCATCAGACGATACATGGCTCGTGCGCCCGTCGACTTTCGCCTGAACATCAGTTATTTTCAATTTAGAGCCGCTTGGGGTTGGAACAGAGCCGCCGCCGGAAGAAACTGTTAAAGTGCCGCAGTTGCTTGATGATGATGCGCCCCTTGAATCAGTTGCCGTCAGCAAAATATTGAAGCTGCCTGCATTTGGATAAGCATGGCTTGCTGAAGACGAGGAGCCTGCCGATGTTGAACTGTCTCCCCAATTGACTGATGCCGTAAAGCCGTCACCGTTCGGGTCTGTAATCACATAATTAACTGTAGCTGTGCCGCCCGGTGAAATAGGTGAGCCTGCAAGAGTGCATGATGAAATCGCTGGAGGATTGTTGCCTCCGGTTGGCGTCACTATTACAGTGCCGCAGCTTCTTGAGGATAATGCTCCTCTTGAGTCTGTTGCGGTTATAGTTACTGTAAATGTTCCGGTGCCAGTATAAATGTGAGATGCTGAGCTTGGGCTTCCTGCTGAAGTTGTTCCGTCTCCCCAGTTTACTAAAACTGTAAATGAATCTCCATCAGAGTCTGTAATTGCATAATTGATTGTTGCAGTTGTTCCGACAGTAACAGTTGACGGGGAATTGCATGAAGATATTGTTGGAGGATTGTTGCCTCCTGAGGAAGTCACAATTATCTGCCCGCAGGACCTTGATGATGATGCGCCTCTTGAGTCTGTTGCGGTTACTGTAACAAAATAAGTTCCGGCTGCAAGATAAATATGCGCTGCTGAAAATGGGCCGCCGCTTGATGAGCTCCCGTCACCCCAGTTGATTGTAATAGAAAATGTATCACCATCAGGATCTGAAACCGAATACTGTATTGTTGCAGTGGTTCCGACAACAGCAGTTGACGGAGGACTGCACGAAGATATAACTGGCGGATTATTGATGCTGATGGGCACAACAACTATATTGCTGCAAGACCTTGATGAAGATGCGCCTTTTGAGTCTGTTGCTGTGATAGTTACAGAATAAGTTCCCGTGCCGGCATAAATGTGAGATGCTGATGACTGTCCGCCCGAGGTTGTTGCGCCGTCGCCCCAGTTTACTGTGACGGAAAATGCATCTCCATTTGGATCTGTAATAACATAGTTGATTGTTGCAGTTGTTCCGACAACTACCGGAGAGCTTGAAGGATTACATGAAGATATTGTTGGAGGATTATTGGTTGTAGATACTGTAATTGTACCGCATGAGCTTGTTGAAGAAGCACCTCTTGAGTCTGTGGCTGTAATGCTCACGGTATAAGTTCCAGGAGCATAATAAATATGAGTCGCTGATGACTGTCCGCCCGAGGTTATTGTTCCGTCGCCCCAGTTTACTGTGACGGAGAATGTGTCGCCGTCAGGATCTGAAATAACATAATTTATTCCCACAGTCCCTCCGGGGCTTACGGTTGAGCTTGATGGGCTGCATGAAGATATTGTTGGAGGGCGGTTTACTGTTGGAGTAACTGTTATTGTTCCGCACGATGAAGAAGCTACAGCGCCTCTTGAGTCTGTTGCGGTTATAGTTACTGTAAATGTTCCGGTGCTAGTATAAATGTGAGATGTTGAGCTTGGGCTTCCTGCTGAAGTTGTTCCGTCGCCCCAATTAACCCTTACAGTGTAGCTGTCCCCTTCAGGGTCTGCTACCGAGTATGAGATTGTAGCTGTCTGTCCGACTTGAACTGGCGTTTGGGACGTGCATGAGGATATCACAGGTGGCTGATTTGACGGGGTTATTCTATCAAGAGCAACACAAATAGGAAGTAGGCTGTTAGGGTTTGAGCTGGGCCAGGCAGAATGCCGCAAAACAAGTGAATTGACATTTTGTGAAATTAATAAATTATAATTAACAAATTGGACTACACTTTCAGCATTATCCGAAATATCATCAGTAGAACCAGATCTGGCTATTTCCCGGTTACCTGAATTTAAGAACTTAACAAAAAATTGCTCTCTTGTCTGATCTGGCTGAACTTTAGCAAAGTGATCGTCCCACGAATGAAGGCCGATGTCATAATTTCCTGCCAGAATGTACACTCCGTTAATTATTTTAGTAGCTTCATTCTCCCCATAATCCGCCCTGAGGCCGCTATCTCTGTCAAAATTAATAATTGTTCTTCCAGACCGCGGAGAAAATCCACAGGCAGGCGGATTGCTTTGAACAGTTTTTTTAACACTGAACGAAGTTCCTCCATTACAATAAGCTCTTTCAGGCGAAAAAACAGGGTCAACCCAAAAATTATAATTCCTTCCTGCCTTTACAGGAACGCTTGTTATCCTTGTTCCAGTTATGCCATTTTCACAGTAATAATGGGGGCTGTCAGGGCATGTCTGAAAGCGAGTGTCGTCATATCTGCTGCCAGTTCCGTCATCAAGCCGGACATTATAGCTGACCGCGCCAGGCACAGAATTCCACGACAAATCTATGTTTCCGGTATCACCAGAAATTGTTACAGTCGAAGATGGGTTAAGCCCGGTAGGTGCCACGCACGGCTGCTGACAGTCAACACCATAATTTATCACAACACCAAGAAAAGTCCTAAGGTTTCCCTGGTTGTCCACGAATACACCATCAACCTGAACCCTACCGCAATTGAAAGAGTTAGTGTCATAAACAAAAGTGGTTTGGCCATGTGCGCCTTCCTGATAAGTGGTCGTGCCGCCCATTCTAAACAGATCCGGATCGTAGTTATCGCCCGTTGCTTCACAGCCGGCCTTTGGATTGTGGTACCCTTCATTTCTCATCTGAACTGCACCAGGACCGTGATTTGTAATGTCTGCGACCCACGTAAAAGAATTGCTTGTATGGGGATTCAGCTCGGCGCAGCCTCCCGGATTAACGGGAAAACTGTAATCAACAGAAGGATTAAAAGCATAGGAGTCTAATGAGAATGAAATTAATGTGAGCACTACAGCCAAAACATATAAAAACATTAAATTTTTTGATTTAATAGCACATCCCCAGCTGCATGTAAGATTCTTTCTCTATATAAACCTTTTGAAATTGTTACCATTAGCTAATAGTATTTATGAAATTTCAAACAGGAGCAGTAGTTCCAAATTAATGGTATAAAAAATCGAATTTAACAGTCAAAATTCAAGAATCAGGTATTTATGCTCACAGCCGAAGAAGCGCTTTTATCCAATAGCGAGCTGCCAATTCCTTTTCCGACATAAAAAGAGGACTGGCTTAACGCGTCTCCAAGAACATCAATCAGCCCCCTGTGTTTCTTGTATTCAACAACATCAGCCGTAATGTTTTCCTTTTTCTCAATGTAGCTTATAACTTCAGCCTTGCCGCCGAGCTCGTCAACCAACCCATAATCTTTTGCCTGTGAGCCTAAGTAGAATAATCCGTTAGCAATTTTATCAACGTCTTTTTTGCTCATGTGCCGGTTTTTTGCAACCTCGCTCACAAAATAATCCCGCATCTCGTCAAGAGTTTGCTGAAACACCGCTTTTTCCTCAAAGGTCATTTCCTTAAAAGGGCTGCCTATGTCCTTGTATTTTCCCGCAACCAGCCTGTTGTAAGTGATGTTGTATCTTTCCAAAAATCCCGGAAATTCAAGGTAAGATGCTATGACTCCAATGGAGCCCGTTACTGACGCTCGGTTCGCAACGATATGGTCGGTTGATGATGCAACCCAATAAGCGCCCGACGCGCCAACTTCCCTTATCCACGCGACTTTTGTCTTGTTAGCTTTTGCAACTGCATCTGCAATTTCCTGGGACGCGACAGCTGAGCCGCCGGGGCTATTAATTTCAAGAATGATTGCTTTTATGCCAGGATTTTTATCCGCTTTTTCTATCATTTCAATAATATCCGGAGAAGCTGCAACAGCGCCGCCGAACGATAATCCTGTGTCTCTTGAGCCCGTAATCTCGCCTTCAATCGGAATCAGGGCAACATTGCCGCCCAAAGATGTGGTGTCGACTCCGGCAAACAAGGATAAAATCCCGACAGCTACAAATCCGAGAACTGCAAGGAGCATAATCACAAAAACAGCATAGCCCCACCTGAAAGCCGGCGCCTGCGATTCCTGAGGCATCATTGCTCACCATCCTTTTTGAAAGCCTGAAAAATATCTTTCCTTCCCTGCTTCAGGTTGTCAAGTATCTGGTCTTTTGCCATTTCAAGAAATCCTATCACTTCCTGCGGAGTCACATTCTGGGTTTTCATTGTCGTCTGTATATTATTCTGGTTCAAATCGACTCTTAATACAAAAACTTTTTGCTCATCTGCCATTTTAATTATTTAAATTTTTTATTTTAAAGTTTTTCTATTATTTGTATTAAATTAACTTTTATTTTTTTCTTAATTTTATTTTCTAAATTTTATAATTTGTGATTCAGGTTTATTATTTTTATTTGATTTTTTTCTGCTGATTATTATTTTAATTGCCGATAAGCTTTATTTATCATTAGATTATTATCAATAAACCCATTGTTATAAATTTACGGCTCCAAAGAGTAGATTCCTATTACCCTGGTTTTGCTCAAAATTTCACTCAGCCTCTGGTTTGTCTTCGTGAACATCATGAACAGCGGGTCGAGAATCCACAAAAGGAAAAACGGAAACAGAGGAAGGAAAACGAGGTTTCTCACCAAAACCTGCCATAATTTTAATTCTTTGCCATCGCTTGCTACGTAAATTTTCATTATCCTCTTGCCGATGGACTGGTGCATCTTTTTCTCAAGCATGTAAAAATAAAGAATGATAAAAATCCCCATCACAAAAGATACTAAAGTTATTAATTCAGAATTATCAGTGCTGCTAAGCAGCTTGAGAGTTCCTAAGAAGGAATAATCCGCCGGAAATAGCTTAGCAAGAAGCGAGCGGAACGGGAGGAGAATTACAAGATTGATAATCGCCATGTCTATCAGAAACGCCGCAATCCTTTTCCAAAGAAGAGCCGGCCCCGCAAACAATTTCTCTTTCGGAAGATTCAGTCGCGCCATGATTTTTGGAAGCTCCACTTATTTATAAAAATATTGGTTTTGCCCACTTTACTATCGGGCACCGCCCTATAGAAACATATTTAAACAAACAAAAATTCAAATTGCTTAATGAGCAAGAAAAAAGTAGAGCTGGCGATGCAGGAAAAAATCCAGATGGAGATTTCCAGAATCAATCTTCCAAGAGGCTTGCAGTCATTTGGAATCATCGAGCAGCGGCTGGGCGGCTCGCGGATGAGGGTAAGATGCCTTGACGGCAAGACAAGGATATGCAGAATTCCCGGGAGGCTCACAAGAAAATTGTGGGTAAGGGACGGGGATATTGTTGTTGTCGAGCCATGGGAATTCGGCGGAGACGCAAAAGGAGACGTTGTCTACAAATATACGCCGACACAATTATCGTTCTTAAGAAAGAAAGGATACCTAAAGCAGTTTGATGAGTACGAGGAATTCTGATTCAAATTTTGTTCTTATTAATTTTTTATTAGTTTAAAATTTAACTTTTAATCACGGAGGGAAGTTCTAACCGCACTCGCTGTTAAATTGATAGCCCTCCAGCCACCCCAATATGCTAATCCAAATTGTGCATAACATGTTTTCTTAATTTTCCGTTTAATCACTACTATAAAATAGATATAACAGAAATATTTAAAAAGAGCAAGGGTAATCCAACCAGTATGGAAGCGCCAAGGCTGAGTTACTTTGCAATGATTTTCGTTTTGCTTCTTACAATTATAGGCTTCATATTCGTAGTTTTTGATTTGAGGGGAGCTGCATTTGCATTCGAGCTCGCACTGCTGCTTGCGTTCATGTTTCTGCTGGCATTTGCAATGTTTTTTCTTTACCACCGGAGAAAAGGAAGCTGGGGAATCATAGGCTCCGTTCTAATCGTGCTGATTTTTGACACTCTGATTATCGCGCTTTTCAGGAGAGTATTCAGCGCATCATATGCTTTGACAATCTTGTTTGCTGTAATTGGGCTTATAATCGTTCTGTTCAGCTATCTCACTGCCCCGAAAGAGCCAGAATACGTTGAAAAGCAGTATGACAAGTCAAAATATTATTATTCTTCTGTTGATAGGATTGAAACAAAAGAGGAAATAAAGGAAGAATTAAAGCAGGAAGTAAAAGAGGAGCTGACGGCAGAACAAAAAAAGGCAGCTCTAATGAAAAAGAATTATGCTCTTGGAAAATTCATTGCCAGCAAGAAGGGAGAAACTTTTCACGTTCCGCTTTGTGTTTGGGCGGATAATATTAACGAAGAGAACCAGGTTTGGTTTGATTCAAAGAAAGATGCAATCGCAAAGGGATATGCAGAGCACAAGTGCGACGTAATCACAGGCAATACAACAGCAAAATAAATTTTATTTCTTCCACAGCAAAATAATCAATAAAACAACGCTTACACTCACAGCGCTGTCTGCAACATTAAACACAGGCCAGATTCTAAAGTCAATAAAATCGATTACAGCGCCGATAGAAATTCTGTCAATCAAGTTCCCGATTGTTCCGCCTAATAATAATCCGATTGCAATCTGCATCATCTTTTCATTTTCCTTAATATTTTTGAGATAATAAATGACTACACCGATAAAAATAACCAGGAAAATTATAAAGAATAAATTAAACCCCTGAAAAATGCTGAAAGCCGCGCCGGTGTTGGTGACATAGGTTATATGAAAAATATTCCTTATTATTGAAATTGATTCACCTAACTTAAAATTTGCCCTTATAAGGAATTTTGTAAGCTGGTCTAAAAAAACAATTGTTAATGCTGTCGATAAAATAAAAATATTTTTTTTGCCCATCAGAACGGAAATAAAAACAGGAATATAAAAATTTTGTTAATAATACCTTCTCCTTTTGTCTTCCTGCTCCCCTCTTGCAATCGACTCGATGTTTGCGACTCTCTGGTTTAGTGCATCGAGCGATGCCTTGAGCGCGTCCAACTTGCTCGAGATAACTTCCAGATTTTTTGACGCGATGTAAGGGTCGCTCGCCGCGCTCGGATAAGCGGGCTGGTACGAAGGCTGCTGCATCGGCGCAGAAAAATTCTGCTGGCCCTGAAAAGAGGGATATTTCTGAAACTGCTGCTGCGGCTGGCCTAATGGCTCAAGCCCCGCGCCCAAATCCGGAGAAGGCCCCTGGTCCATGCCAAAATCCTTGCCCAAATCCAAATCCTTTCCCAAGTCATCAAAATCGTCCTTCTTCTTGAAAGGATTCAGCTTGCTGAAGAAACCCATTATACCTAACACCTCTTTTGCTTGACTCTATAAGAAGAAGTATTTAAAGATTGTGGATTAAAACCAATTTAAGAAAACTAAAAATCAAAAATTTTATTTCTTCTTCTCTTCCTTCTTTGGCGCTGCCCCTGTTGCCGGCGCTGCCTTTGCCCCTGGCGCTGCTGCCGCTCCTGCTGCCGGTGCCGCTCCCGGAGCTGCCCCTGGCGCTGCAACTCCCTCTACTGGCAGCAATTCCTTTATCATTTCGTCCGGTATGCCTGCTGCAACCAGCTTTACTTTTATTTCTCCTCTTGCCTTGCCAGCCATCTCTCCAATGATTGCCTTTGCAATCTTCTCGAATTCAGCCTTTCTCTTTGCAAGATCTTCAGCCAATCTCTGCTTCTCCTGTTCAAGGTGAGCGAGCTCTTCCGCTGACAATTCGGTTTTTTCCAGCCTTATTTCTTCGTCAAATTTCCCTGCCTCAATGTCCCTCATTGTGTCCCTGGCCATCTTTCCTTCAACCAGGATTCCCATTGACTGGCATGTGCCTACTATCTCCTTGACTTTTTCCTTCAAAGTTTTTCCAAGAGTGGCGGTTTCTTTCATCTTTGCAATTTTGATAACCTGTTCGATTAGAATGTCAGCAACCATTTCGTGCTTTGCCTTTCCTGATGCTTTCTCTAAATTTGTTTCTTTCTTGATTAATCCCGAAGCAGGAGGAGTTCCTATTGTGATTTCAAAGGATTTTGATTCTGTATCTACCTTGACAGTTACTGGAACCTGCATGCCGTTAAACACTGCCGTCTTCTTGTTTATTTCCATGACCACCTGGCCTATATTAACGCCCAGTGGTCCAAGAGCCGGGCCTAGCGGCGGCGCTGCTGTTGCCTTTCCGCCTTCAACAAGTGCCTGTACAGATTGTGTTGCCATTTTATTTTGGATTTTTTAATCCGATATTTTTTATTTTTTGAATTTGATTAATGTTTTAGTAAATAATCTCCATTTAAAAATATATTTATAATGTGTCTTCCCCTGAATCATCATCTCTCGCAGGAAGCGGTGAGTCTGTGTCCCTTCTCACGACTTTAACAGCATCCATCTTGACAGTTATAGGAATCGGAACAGCTGCTTCCAATAATTCGACAACAACTTCTTCCTTTGCCTTGTCAATTCTTGTGACTTTTGCATTTTCCCTTTTGAATGGGCCTGAAATAATTTCAACAATGTCACTTTTCTGGATGTTCATCTCGTGCTTGACCTGCTCAAGCATGTGCTCAATTTCAGAATACTTGACAGGCGCTGCCAAAATTCCCCTTGCATAAGGGATATTGAAAGCTGCCTGCTCTGCATCCACTTT
>DATDYS010000024.1:0-3929 GCA_035288925.1 Candidatus Nanoarchaeia archaeon | reverse complement strand
CTCATCTATAGAATTATCAACCGCCTCATAGACAAGATGATGCAGTCCTTTTATATCAGTGGAGCCGATATACATCGCCGGCCGCTTTCTAACGGCGCTTAAGCCCGCTAAAACCTGGATATCTTTTGCATCGTAGCTTGTTGGCGCAGCCTGAGCTTGTTGTGTTTCTTCCATTTTAGTTCTGTTTCTAACTTTTGATTGAGTTAAAATTTAAAAATTATTTAAAAAATTGGTTTTTTCGTCGATAAATTACTGCCCTAAACCTGATATTATTAACGCGCTTAGATATATAAACCTTACGTTTCTATAATAGCTTTTTAAGGCTTAAAATGGTGGAATTTAAGGGAATTAAGGTATAGTAAAAACCGATTATCAAAGAGAATCTGCGGAATTTGGATATCCAGTTAATATTATCAGCAGTATAGCAAGAATTAGTACCCTTCAAAAACAATCTTCTTATCTTTTTTTTCAAGAACCGCAATTGTCTTATTTGATTTTCTCACTTCACCAACAATCTGCCCGTCTTTTGCAACCTGAAGAATATCATCTGCATTCCATTTATCGCACACAACAAAAAATCCCATGCCCATGTTAAATGTCTTATACATTTCTTCATCAGAAAATTTAGACTCTTTCTGCATCAAATCAAATATTGCCCGCGGCTTTATTGGACTATTGATTCTGAACTCAACTTTTTCTTGTGTTCTATTAAGATTCTTTAATCCGTAGCCGGTATTGTTAAATCCAACAACGTCAAAATTTCTGGAAATTTTTGCCATTGTTTCAATATAAATTTTAGTCGGCTCAAGCAAAACTTTTCCCAAAGTAGAGCCGTCAAATTTGTAATCCAGGGAATATTTTCCTTTGTATCTTTTTTTAAATTCAGCCCTGGTTTCAAAATCTCCGTTCAATAAGTTTAATCTTAAATCAGTGTATCCGTTTGAATGGGGACCTGAGCTTTTCAGCGCAATTATTTTTTGCCCGGGCTTTATCTTCTGCCGGTTGAATTTTTTCTTGTCAATAAATCCAATCATGCATCCGCCGATGTCAAAACCGTATCCTGTTGCGGAGCTTATCAGCTCATCAACGGAAGCCGTCTCGCCTTTTCCGAAATTAATTCTGACGGAGTTTCTTAAAATAGAAGATGAATTGCACTGCTCCAGCCCCTTTACCACGCCTTTAATCAGGTCTCCGGTGAATTTCTCCTCCTGAAACTTGCTTTGGCATGCAAGATAGTCCATAAAAAGAAAGGGGCTTACTGCGCCTAAAGTCGCCAAATCATTCGCCGACATGGCAACGCAGTCGATTCCAATTGTGTCAAATTTATGCATCGCCTCGGCAACAACAACTTTTGTCCCGACTCCGTCAATTGCAGTCGCAATGTAATGTTTTGGGAAAATTTCATTGTTCTCGAACAATTCCGCAAACATGCCTTTGCTTTCTTTCAGCATGTCCTGTTTTAGAGAAGAGGGAATCACTTTTTTTATAGCATCAACCGCTTTCGATTCCGTGTTTTGGTAGCTTGGGCTCATAACAAAGAAATAATAATTGGTGTTTATAAAGTTTTCATTTTTTAGCTTTTGATTTTTTATGCCTCCAATACTCCCAAGCTATCGGCATGAATGAAAATATTATGATAACAATTATAACAATAGAAAAATTATTCTTCACAATCGGTATATTCCCAAAATAATACCCGCCGAAAACAAACAATGCAGTCCATACAATTCCGCCAACAATGTTATACAAAAGGAAATTTGAGTATTTCATCTTTCCTACTCCTGCAACAAATGGCGCGAAGGTTCTTACAATCGGGACAAATCTGGCCAGAACAAGGGTTTTGTTCCCATACTTGGAATAAAATTTGTGTGTCTTGTCCAGGTATTCCTTCTTAAAAATTTTAGGATATCTTTCGAATGCTTTTGAGCCCAAAAATTTTCCAATCGAATAATTTATTGTGTCGCCCAGAATCGCAGCAACTGCAATTATGGCGAAAACCCACATGACATTCAAAGCCCCGATGGCGGCAAATGTTCCTGCCGCAAACAGCAATGAATCACCCGGAAGAAACGGCGTGATAACCAATCCAGTTTCCGCAAAAATTATCAGGAACAAAAATAAATAGGTCAAAGCGCCATAATTTTGTATAATGACACTCAGATATTTATCAAGATGCAGAATAAAATCAATAAAATTTTTTATAATGCTCATCTTGAATTAGATTCCCATTGAGCTGTAGCCGGCATCAACGTAAATGACCTGGCCGGTTATGCCCGTCGATAAATCGCTGCACAGAAACAAAGCGCAGTCAGCAACTTCATCGGCAGTTATGTTTCTTTTTAGCGGGCTTTTGGCCACATAATTCAGAAGCATTTCTCCAAGCCCCGCTATTCCGGACGCAGCCAAAGTTGCTATTGGGCCTGCGGAAATCGCATTGACTCTTATTTTCTGCTCACCAAGGTCAGACGCCAAATATCTTACGCTCGATTCAAGGGCGGCCTTTGCGACGCCCATTATGTTATACCCCGGAGTTACTTTTTCGCTTCCGAGATAAGTCATTGCGATTATCGAGCCGCCGTTTTTCATCATGGGAACGGTTCTTCTTGTCAGCTCTGCCAAAGAATACGAACTTACTTCATGTGCAACCTGGTATCCCCTTCGGTCAATGTTCATGTACTTTCCCTGAAGGTGCTCTCTTTTTGCGAAAGCAATGCTGTGAACTAAGAAATCAACCTCTCCGAACTCTTCCTGCACTTTCTTAAAAAAAGCATCAAGCTGGGTGTCATCAACAACGTCACATTTCATGTGCAATGGATTGTTCAAATCTTTCATCAAAGGCATGAACAATGGCTCCACCCTTTCCTGGTAAGCTGCAAAAATCCGGCATCCCGCATCGTTTAATCTCTTTGCGATATGCCATGCAATGCTCTTGTCATTTGCGATTCCGAAAACAACTGCTTTTTTTCCTGCCAGATTGATTGAAATTCCCATATCTTCATTCCTCCTGAATTTTTTCCAAAAAAATAGTTTTCTTATGCTGCGTCTAAGAAATAATCTTACTTTATAAATATTGCTCTGCAGCCTGAACTTGAATGGGAGTTTTTGCATATTGGTATTGCTTCCGGATAATTACGCTATTTTTAAGCTTAATGGGTGCTATTTGGGCTGGAATTGTTTGTTCACAGGCCCAAAACTTAAAATTCAGTTTTATGCACAAAATATTTTATGTGTTTCATAAATCCAGATTTGACTTCAGCAAAAGATGAATTATTTGGATTTTTGTAAGGGCAGAATTGTTGTCATGTTCGTGGCAACATCTGCTTAAATAGAAATCACTCTCACGGCTTTCCGAGGGTTATCAATGGATTATAAGGCATTTGCAGTGGGTGATACAGGGCCGCGTGCTGGCACAAAACTTGTTGGACTGGAGTATGTCATAGGGCGAGTAAGATTAAGCCGGTTTGATATTCAAATTCAATCTACTTTTTCAAGTGTTGGCGAACAAAATAAAGTGGGAATAGTTGCAAGAAACAACGGAACTACATACGTGGGAGAGATTCCATTCACAGATTTAGATGAGGCGGCTAACAGCCTGACAAGGGAAGCTGAACAGGCAAAAGCCAAAGCCATTCAAGAGGCAAGAAAAGAGCTCCTGCCGCACGCCGAGTTAATCTTAAGAGCCAGAGAAGCTTACAAAAGAGTTCTTGAAACAGCACTCACGACACGGCCTCCAATTGATATTTTTAAGTATTTAACAAAGCAATGATAATATTAAATTAGAGATATAATTAAATCAGCCTCTCTTCTTCCATCTGCTTCAGTTTTTTAACCCGGTCTTCTCTTTTTTTATCATTAAATGTTTTAACATTCATTGCCTTGTGAAAATTAAGCATGCTGCAGTAATCCGGCCCGCACATCGAGCAGAAATC
>DATDYS010000023.1:0-4344 GCA_035288925.1 Candidatus Nanoarchaeia archaeon | reverse complement strand
AGCAGAAAGAGCAATTGGGAACCGCGCATGCTTTGTCTGTTGCAGAATCATATATCCAAGATAAATTTATTTTAATGATGGGTGATGATATTTATTCTAATGGGGATATTAAGAACTGCATCAAATATCAATACTCGATCTTGACAACAATTGTCAAGGACCCGCAAAATTTCGGCGTGATTACAGAGAAAAATGGAATATTAAACGATTTTGTTGAAAAGCCGAAAACTTTTGTTTCAAATTTGGCCAATGCGGCGCTTTACTGCTTCGATAAAAAAATATTCAAATATTTAAGGCAAATAAAAAAATCCGAAAGAAATGAAATCGAGCTGCCTGATGCAATAAAATTGTTATCCAAAAAAGAAAAAATACACTGCATCAGGGCAAAACAATGGCTTCCAATCGCATACCCTTGGGATTTGTTGAAAGCAGACAAAATCCTGAGAAAAGGCAAAAACATTATTGGAAAACATTCTAAAATCAATAAAAAAATAATAAATTCATCAGTTGGGAACAATTGCACAATAAATGGAATTGTTAAGAATTCAATAATAATGAATAATTCTGTTGTTGATAAAGGTTCAACTGTTGAAGATTCGGTTATCGGAGAAAATGTTTATTTCAGCGGAAAAATAAAATCAAAAAATAATTCAACTTCCATTGTCAATGGCAAAGAGATAAAAACAAATAAATTTGGAGCCGTGGTTGGAGACAGCGTAAAAGCAAAAAACATAACTATTAGCTCAGGCTGCAAAATATGGCCCGATAAGACAATTTCAAACAAAACAATTATTGAAGACCTGATATGAGAAAAAAAGAAAGCTTGGTGTTTTTGCTGGTTGGAACAATTTTGTCCTATCTTTCCACTTTTTTTGACAAGCAGGTAAGCCTGATATTCAATAATCTGAAAATCCCTTTTCTTGGCTTTATTCTGAGCATAATAACCAATTTCGGAGTTGTTGTGATGGTTATGCTTGTGATTCCCCTTATTATCCTTTACAATAAAGGCAAAAAAATAATTAAATCATTATTTTCGGCCTTTGTTATCTCCTTCATCTTTTCATTCATATTAAAATTAGTTATATCAAGGCAGCGGCCAGTGGATGTTTTGTATTATCCCTTGCTTAATATTATTGATTATTCGTTTCCCAGCATGCATGCGATGATTGTATTTTCTTTGCTTCCAATTTTATTATTTTATCTTCCAAAACAAAAAACTTTCTGGGCATCGTTTGCCTTTCTGGTTGCTTTCAGCAGAATCTATTTTGATTTTCATTACTTGAGTGATGTTGTGTTCGGGGCAGTAGTAGGTTATTTTATTGGAAACTTCCTGCTGGAATTATATAATAAAAACAAATCACTAAAAAATGCAAAATAAACAACTAGTGGAAAAAAAATTTGAAATAAGCAGGCAGATGTTTCACCTGGCTTTGGGCTTGGTTATTGTATTATTGCTGATGTACGGGTTTATTGATAAAAATTTAATTTTAATTTTAATTATCGTGGGTCTTATTTTATCCATTATCAGCAGAAAAACAAAAATTCTGGTTATTTACAATCTGCTGGAGAAATTTGAAAGAAAAAAAGAAATAGAAACATTTCCTGGCAAAGGCACGATTTTTTATTTTATAGGAGTATATTTCTCTCTTTTTTTATTTTCAAAAGATATAGCAATGGCGTCAATAATGGTCCTGGCTTTTGGCGATTCAGTTTCGCACGTATTCGGCTTGCATTACGGCAGAACAAAACACCCTTTGTCCAATAAAAAATTTCTTGAAGGGACAATTGCAGGATTTATTGCAGGATTTATCGGAGCATGGATGTTTCTGCCGTGGCACGAGGCATTTTTAGCATCTTTGATTGCAATGATTGTAGAAGCAGTTGAAATAAAAATCGGCGCAGAGCAGGTTGATGACAATCTGATCATTCCGGTTGTTGCCGGAGCTGTGGTTTGGGTTATTAGGCTGTTATAGGGACTCTGTCCCGAATCTCGCTTTCAGCTCGGTTTTGGCATCAGTTCGCATTCGATTTTTTTCATAATAATCAGAATTCCCATTGCAATTTCCTTCTGATGTTACTTCATAAATTAATAATGCTCACGAAAGCAGATGCCAAAACTGACATTCAGGACAGAGCCTGTTATAGGCATACTTTTATAAACCTTTTATCCATCTCCTTGTGCTCTATAAACTCAAAATGCTAAGCACGCAACTAAAGGAAACATTCCTGAAAAACAAAGATCCTTTTGCAGATATTCTTGGGCAGGATTCTGCAAAGCAGGGAATAAAGTCGGCATTATTGACAAACCGGCATATCATAATAGTTGGGCCTCCAGGAATCGGAAAAACAACCATAGCGAAGAATTTGGCAAAATTATTGCCCTCTATTGAGGTAATTGAAGATTGTGATTATCATTGCACTCCGGATAATTTGGTCTGCCCTTCCTGCAAGCAGAAAAAATCATCAAAAACAGCTAAGCTGGAAGGAAGCAAAAGATTTGTCAGAATCCAGGGCTCCCCTGACTTGACAGTTGAGGATTTATTGGGAGATATTGACCCGATTAAGGCGCTGAAATTCGGGCCTTTAAGCCTGGAAGCTTTCACACCGGGAAAAATTTTCAAGGCAAACAATGGAATTTTGTTCTTTGATGAATTAAACAGGTGCCCTGAAAAGCTGCAAAACGCATTGCTCCAGGTATTGGAAGAAGGCAAGGCAACAATAGGCTCCTATGATATAGATTTTGATGTTGACTTCATCTTCATCGGCACGATGAACCCCGAAGATTCTTCAACAGAAAAATTAAGCGACGTTCTTCTTGACAGGTTTGATATTGTGTACATGGATTATCCTGAAACAAACGAGCTGGAAAAGAAAATCATTTTGGAAAAGGGCGAAAAGGTTGCGAATGTCAGCGATGAATTGCTTAATCTTATTGTTTATTTCGTAAGATTGCTGAGAGATGACGAAAAGCTCGAGAAAAAGCCCAGCGTAAGGGCTTCAATCGGATTATACGAGCGGTCGCAGTCAAATGCATTATTAAAAGGAAGAAAAAATGTGCAGTTTGAAGACATAAAGGAAGTCATTGTTTCTGTGCTCTCACATAGAATAAGGCTGAAGCCGTCTGTCAGGTACTTGGAGACTGTAGAGAACTATCTTAAAGAACAATTCCACAAGAATGTTGAGTCTACCAAGTGGCAGGACCAGGTGGACGAGCAAGAAAGCAGTGATTACCGGTAGCGAGGACGTTAAATTAAAAGAATTCAGCCAAGCAGAGGAACTGTCCGGAAAGCTCGCATTCCAGCAGCTTGAAGACAAGCTGATGCATTCTGTTCTTGAAAACGACAAAAAAGTAATCGATACTGGCAAATTAATCAGCGACGTCATCAATCAGGGCATGTCTTCTTTCACTCCGGACTTGATGTTTGAGCAGCTGGTTAAAAACTACACTCTTGCAAAGCAGATTTATGGCGAGTCAATCATAAGGCTGGTTTCCGGGTACGAGCCTGACTACGTGAAGAAAAATATTGGCATTCCAGAATTCCAGCGAGAGCTAAAAGAAAAAATCCAGGAAAGAATCAAGGAGCTGAAAGACGAAGGGTTTGTTGAAAAAGACAACTCGCTGTCGGAAAAAGGGATTGAGCTTGCGTCTTTGGTGCTTTATTTTGAAGAGCTCGACAAGATTGTTCCGAAAGGAATTGTCGGGGAAAAAATAAGCAAGAAATCTTTTATCTACGGCGAAAAGGAAAATTCAAGGCTATACAAAAAAGGCGACCGGTACCGTGATATCGCGCTGAAAAAATCCGTGAAGCTCGCGTTAAGGCGCGGCCATACAGCTTTTGACGGAAAAGACCTGCAGGTTTTTGAAAAGCAAAGCAAGGGCCAGACTTACATTATTTACGGCCTTGATGCATCCGGCTCGATGAAGGGAAAGAAGATTGAAGCATGCAAAAAAGCGGGCATCGCTTTGGCTTACAAGGCAATAAACGAAAAAGATAAAGTCGGGCTTATTGTTTTTGGCTCCGAAATAAAGGAAGTGGTTGAGCCAACTTCGGATTTTACAAGATTGCTGAAGGAAATCACTAGAATAAAGGCGTCAAAAGAGACAGACATTGCTGCAACAATAAGGAAGGCAATTGAGATATTTCCGAGCGAGAATATAACCAAGCACCTAATTTTAATCACCGACGCGTTTCCTACAAAAGGGGACGAGCCCGAAAAATTGACTTTGGAAGAAGTGTCAATGGCAAGGAGCAGCGGCATAACGATTTCTTTGATAGGAATAAACCTTGACGAAAAAGGCAGAAAATTTGCAGAGAAAATAATCCAGATAGGGGAAGGGAGATT
>DATDYS010000022.1:0-7234 GCA_035288925.1 Candidatus Nanoarchaeia archaeon | reverse complement strand
AGGCGAAAAGGAAAATGTGCTGTTATGCCCGCTTGGAGCGTATCCGGGAAAGTTTAATCCAAAAATGAGAGACGACCAGAAATACAGCATAAAAAAATCTATCTTCGGCGCGCAAAAATACAAAATAGAAGGAAGAATCTGCGGATTCCACTGCCACTACACGCTGCCAAGAGGAATTTTTGATTCCCAGCTCAGGATTTTAAAAATGATTGTGAGATCCAAAATAAAAGACAGTTTAGTCAACAGCTATAATTTCCTTATAGCCGCAGACCCTGCGTTGACATGCTTTATGCAATCTTCGCCGTTTTATCAAGGTACATACATCGGAAAAGATTCCAGAATTATTATGTGGAGGGGGGGTGAGGCGTTGAACAATATGTCTGGGCTTTATGCGAATTTCGAGGAATTCGGCGGTTTGCCGCACTACAAGATTACTGCTCTCGATATAATGGATTTGATAACGACAAGATATGAAAAATGGAAATCATACATCAAAAGCCTAGGGCTTAACATAAAAGTGCTGTCTTTGTACGGTTCAATACTATACACAACTTGGAATCCTGTAAGAGTGAGCCCCCATGGGACACTTGAACACAGAGGCATGGACATGAACCATCCGATTTACATTGCAGGTGCAGGAGCAATAATAAAATGGGTGCTAAAAAGGCTTCAGGAGGAGTATTATGCAGTTGTGCCGTCTGAAATAGGGATAAAAGAGCCATTCAAAGTCGAGGGTGATACTATCTATATTCCGCCATACACTTATGTGCAAAATGAGCTGCAAAAGCTTTCCGCTTATAAGGGGCTTGAAAGTGACATAGTTTATGATTATTGCAGGAGATTCCTGAAATTAGCCGAGTCAACAATGCCAAAAGACCGCCTGAAGCTGATTGAGCCGTTTAAGGTTATGCTCAGCAAGAGAAAAACGATTTCCGACGAAATTATTGATTTCGCGGGGAAAAAAGGATTTAAAAGAAGCGATAAAGGCATTTCAAACAGGCTGGCAGCGGAGATTGCCCTACACCACTCGGAGAGGCTTCTTAAAGAGATTACTTCAACAGAAAATATCATCAAAAATTATATAGATTAAAAAAATTGAGAATGGGGCAGAAGTCAGTATTACAAAGAAAAAAAGCCCTGTTTTGATTGTTGACCTAGCGATATCGCGTAAAAACAGAAAAAGTTAGCAAAATATTTTTATATTGGCTATAATTTTTGATTTGTATGGCAGAAACACTATTATCATCAATAGAATTTCAGATGAGTTTATTATTATTTGTGGCTCTTGCAGGATATCTTTTGGCCTCAAGAATAAATCAGTCTGCCGTAATTGGAGAAATTTTAGTTGGCATAATAATCGGGCCCAGCTTGCTTGGACTGATAACTTACACTGATTTTGTGGCGAGCGTTGCGCATTTAGGGGCAATAATCTTATTGTTTGTAGTCGGGCTTGAATTCAAATTAAAGGATATTTTTAACCTAAAGTATACTTGGATTGCATTATCAGGAGTGATAGTCCCCTGGGTAATGGGGTATTATCTTGCAAAATTATTCGGCTATGACTTTGGAAGCGCAGTATTTGTAGGAACGGCTCTTACGGCAACAAGCATTGCGATAACTGCAAACGTCCTTCGTGAAATGGGAAAGCTGCAAACAGACGCAGCGAAGGCAATTATAGGGGCAGCAGTTATTGATGATGTATTAAGCCTCCTTGCCCTTTCAGTCTCAACTCAAATCGTAGGCGGCACTTTCTCTGTTGGCTCAACTGCAATAATCCTCCTAAAATCGATAGCTTTTCTGGGTATTGGCTCCTATGTAGGACTAAAATTCCTAAGCCCTATGGTCGAGAAGCTGGACACAAGCAATATCGCGAAAAAGTTTCCGGAGTTTGTTTTCATTTTTGCAATGATGCTCGCTTTCCTGTATGCAATGATTGCTGAAGTCATACACTTGTCTGCAATTGTCGGCTCGTTTCTTGCAGGAATGGTTCTTGAAGGAGCATTAGTTAAGCATGGGAAGGATTACAGGGAAGGAGCGGAATATTTGCACATAATTTTTGCATCCATATTTTTTGTATCATTAGGCATACTTGCAGATGTCAGGGCATTATCATTAAATGTGATTTGGTTCCTTTTGGCACTGACAGTTATTGCTGTAATTTCAAAAGTTATAGGCTGTTATATACCGGCAAAGCTGCAGGGCTTGTCGCACAAGGATTCATCAATAGTGGGATGGGGAATGTCACCCAGAGGGGAAGTTGCAATGATTGTTGCATTGATAGCGCTTAATGCAGGGCTGATAAAGCAGGATATTTATGTCTCGCTTGTTCTGATGAGCTTGTTGACGACAATAATCACGCCGATTGTTTTAAGAAACTGGCTGTATAAAACTGGTTAATTCTTAAATGCTGATTCCTATTAAGAGTATTATATAAATTCCAATTGTATTAAGGACATAAGAAATGATTGTAAACATCTTCATTGAAATATGCTTAGTAATTGCAAAAAGCGCCACTCCAATTTCATCAGGCAGGGGAGAAGCAATTATAAATCCGGCAAATACGGGAATAAGATATTTTTTGAAGATATTTGGAATTTTTTTATTCACTTTGCTTATTAATTTTTCATGCATTAGCCTGCTGACCTCCTCCGCAAAAGAAACACGCAAGAATTTAAAAATTATCAGGTCGCCAATTAATGCGCCTAATCCGCCAATAAGGCCGGCAATCCAGATATTCTGCTCTTTTGCCAATACTAATAAAATAACAGTCGCAGGAGCCGCGGTAAACCCATAAACAAAAAATATGCCGGATATGAATGTCCCAAGGTAACCTGCTGAGGATAAGAAATTCTGAAGAGGGGGATAAGTCTTGCCGTAAAATATAATGTAGGCTATGATAACAGTTATGAAAAGCAAAAGAAACTTTGGATATTTTTCCATATAAACTCTTGCCGTACGGGCTGCATGATTAGTAGCATATCTCATAAAAAATCTAGAACACTTTTACTATTTAAATGTTTCCTTTTTGTATACTAGTATAGGAAAAAGTACAAAGAATTTATAATCAAATCTTAACCGGCAGGACTACAACCGTTATTCCTTGGTTATACAATCTTCTCTGGACTGCAAACAAAGTGTAGTTATGTAACAGCCTGTTGAAGAATGATTCTTTGGGAAAAACAATCTGGCCCCCGAAAAATGTTGACTTGGGAAATCTTTTCAGCAGCTTGGGAGTTATTTTTGAAACTTCATCAACAACATCTATTCCGATTGCAAAATACCCTTCTGAATAATACCCCTGGGCCTGCATCATGTCTACGTACCTGTTGACTTCCCTTTTGGTCTGCATCTTTAGGTGCTCCAGCTCTTTCGTTCCCTTAAAATTTCCTGCATCTATAGCTCCAACCTCTACAAAAACAAAATTTTTGAAAACGTGCTTGAAAGTGTGTGTTATATTTTTTAGCGTGTGTATTCCGATTCCGTTGAATCCCCTTACAAGAATGACTGCGGTCTTTGATTTTGGATTGAAATTTGTTCTTTTTATTTTTGGAACAATGTCAGACAGCGACTCATGGCTGCTGAGAATTCTGGAATCGAGATTTTTTATAAGCCTGCTGGTAGAGTTATAATGCTTTTTTATCAGCAGAACCACTCCAATGAGCGCTCCGGTAATAAGTAAGGTTATCCATCCGCCCTCGTTGAATTTTAGGATAGTTACTGCCAAAAGTATGAACGCGCTCAATACCAATCCAAATCCGTTGATAAATAATTTTTTGTACCTGCCCTTGGTCAGCGGGCTGGCTTTGAGCCAGTATCTTACCATGCCAAGCTGTGCCAGAACAAAAGTTATAAACACGTTTATACTGTAAAGAACAACCAGGAAAGTTATAGAGCCGCGGGTCAGGAGCATCATTATCAAGGCAGATATTCCCATAATTATAACCCCGTTTCTGATAATAAACCTGTCGCTTAAAGCTGCAAATCTTGTCGGCAGCCAGTGGTCAACTGCCATGTTTGCAAGAACTCTTGGACCTCCAAAAAATCCTGTCTGGGCGGCAATTGCAAGAAGCGCTGCTTCAGACAAAAGGGATATTAAAATAAGAAAATAGCCGTATGTGCCCCATTGCGCAGCTATTTTAGTAAATAGCACGGCGTTCAAAGTTTTTCCTGCCACAGGGGTTACGTGATAAAACAGGTAAGCCAGCATTAATCCGACTGCGGTAAACGCCAGCGAAACTGCCATATACCTCATTGTTCTTTTGGCAGTCTTGACTCTGGGCCTTCTGAGAATAGACATTCCGTTGCTCACAGCTTCAATTCCGGTATAGGTTCCGGCTCCCATGCTATATGCGTGCAATATCAGGAATAAAGCCCCCAGAAATCCCAATTGGAGAAAAGTGCCTTGCGTTTCTGTGACTGTCGCAACTGCCAATTGGGAATAGCTCATTGGGTGAACCAATAACGCGTAGGCTATAATAAAAGCGTGAGTCACCACAAATGTGACAAATATCGGCACGAGAGGGACTATTGATTCCTTAACACCTCTTAGGTTTATAATCATCAAAAATACTAAAGAGCCAACCGCAAACCACAGCTTTAACGGCTGAAAGGCCAGCGGGAAAAAACTGAATATAGCGGCTGCTCCTGCAGCAATTGAAATAGTGATTGTAAGAACATAATCTATTATCAGCGCGCTTCCGGATATCATTCCAAAAACCGGTGACAGCAAGTTGCTTGCAACTGCATATCCGCCTCCGCCGCTTGGGAACTCTTCTATAATCTGCGAATAGCTTGCGCTTATTACAAAGATGGTTATTGCAGATGCCAGAGCTACAAAGATTCCCAAATATATATGCCCTTGCAGGGCTAAGAACGCCTCTTCGGGACCATATGAGGAGGATGACAGCGCGTCTGCCCCCAAACCAACCCATGCAAAGAACGCGATTAATGACAGCTTGTGGAAAAGCCGGTTGTCGTGAGGGTTATGGGGGCGCCCTACAATAGCTGTCTTAACTTTATGCAAAAAATGATGCTTGTGTGCATCCTGTGAGCTTTTTGAGTGCTTAACGGCCATAATCTTACCCCACTTAACCAATTAAAATATTTTAAGCAGTGGAGTAATTAATGTCAACATTTAAGGGTTGTGGAAAGACGGGCTTTGTGTAAAAAGTAGGTTAGCATCAACAATGCGAAGGCGATTTATTAAACTATTAACAACTGACAGGGGGACATCCCTTACGGGGAAGTCAGTTTATCTGAAAACATATTCAGCCTGAGCCGATGCTAACCCGAGCGAAGCGAGTTTTTACACAAAGCCAGAAAGACGCCTTATTGAACAGAATCAGTTTATTTAACCTATATTCTCTACTAGCACTGGACATTTGCGTGTGAAGTTTATAAAGGAGAAGTTCTCACATTATTTCAAGAAAAATAAAACCGGTAAGATAACCGGCATTCCAGAAGATTCAGACCCTCATAGGTTACTAAAGCAAGGCAATCTATGATAAATCAATTGATTGTGAAAAACTATTTCTTTAATAAATCCCTAATAAATGGTTTTCAGGTGACTACATTTCATCTATTTTGTAGACACCCAAATTCCAAGAAATCAAACCCCAAACTCTTTCTTCCACTGCCCGCAGACCATCTCAGTTTTTTTTGAAGCAATCCCAATGTAATTCTCAGGATTGTAAAGAATTTCAATCTGCCGTTTATTTAATTTTTTCAGATAAGGCTGGATTGATCTATCTTTTTTAACCAATTCAATAAGAGGCGTTTTTTCAACCTGCGATTTCAAAGTCATCTCCCTGGCGTATTCATGAGCATCAGGATGGCCTTGGGCGGCAAGCAGAATATAAAGCGGCTCTGCCGCAATCATCTGCTTGTTTAGATTAAAATTACGCTGCATGTTTGCCTTGTCAACAACGAGGTTTGACATTATTTTTTCCAACCTTACAATTGAAACATAAAACCCGGCTAAAATCTCCGGAATAAACCGCATTGAAGCAGAGTTTGTTAAATCGCGCTGATGCTCTGATAATTGGTCCATATAAGCAGTCATCATGCGGGGCATTATTGCCTTCCACATGCTCTTAACGTTCTCAAAATTGATTGGATTGCGCTTCTGCGGCATTGTGGAAGAGCCAACCTGTTTAGCTTCAAAATACTCACCAACTTCTCCAATTTCATTCCTCTGCAAATGGCGCATATCATCTGCCAAATCCGCAATGACGCCAAAAGCAGAAACTATGCTGTTCTGGTAGCTAACCAAAAATTCCGGCTCAACTATCTGAGTTGAAATCGGAGAAGCTTTCAGCCCGAGTTCATTCATAACCTGCTCTTCAAACTTCACGGGCTCTTCAAAAAACAATGAAGATGCATTGTAAGCGCCAACAGCGCCTGCCATTTTTCCCCTTAAATTATTTGCAGCTCTCCTAATTTTCAAAATCGAAGCGCCCAGCCTGCTGACATACTGCGCAATCGCAAATCCAAAAGTTATCGGCTCGGCATGCTGCCCGTGCGTTCTTCCAATCTGTATCGCGTCTTTTTCCCTTAAAGCAATATTAATCAAAGTTGTTTCTAACTTTATCAGTTCCGGAAGCAGCACTTCATTGGTAAATGCCTTGTATCGCAAAGCGTCTGCGGTCGCAATTATATCATAGCTTGTAGAAGTGAAATGCACAAACGGGCGGGCTTCCTCGCTCACTCTGTTTCTTATTGAATTAGCCAAAGCGCGCATATTGTGCTTAATCCTGTCTTCCTCTGCATAAACTTCCTCAGGCGTGACTTGCTTGCACGCCCTTTCAACTTCATCGGCAACTTTCAAAGAGCATACTTTATTTTTTGCAAGAACTCTTGTCAAAGCTGCCTCAACCTTTAAAGAGTATTTAACAAACGCAGATTCCGTAAGGTAAGGCTGCAGCTTTTCAAAAATTTTCCTGTTCCTGCCGTAATACCTGAAGTCAAACGGGCTGATTGTATCAAACAGGTTTATCTTTTCAGAATGCTTTTTCTGCAAACTGTTGTTTGGATTTATTAGCTGAATAATTTGGTTAGTCAATTCATTTTCCGTATTAAGGACAATCACTTTTCTGTTCTTGTCATCGACTTCTTTTACAATATCATTTCTCTTGAAAATCTTGATGCACGCATGCACTTTTGCTGGCGAGCATTTTATCCTGTCAGCAATCTCCCTTATATGCAGCCTTTCCCTTGACAGAAGCTCAAGTATCTG
>DATDYS010000021.1:0-9186 GCA_035288925.1 Candidatus Nanoarchaeia archaeon | reverse complement strand
TTCTATATTCGGGCTTTCGGAAACAACAACACCCTTCACTTTAAAATCTTTCAGGGCTTTCAGCAATTCTTTATATTTCAAGTCAGATTCTTTCAGTGTCAAATGATGTTTCTCCCCCTTAGGGCCGTATGCAATTCCCGTTATGTGAATATGCATATTTTCCAATCCCCTCTTTCCAAGAGTTTTCTCAATTTTTTCCAGAATGCTGCAAAATTCAGAATAAGAATTGTATTTTCCGTTTGTCCTAGCGTGAAAATGCGCGAAATCAACGCAGGGCATTACATTGTCAAACTCTTCGCTTAACTGCAGAATCTCGTCCACATTTCCAAACTGGGTTTCCTTTCCGGTTGTCTCCGGCCTTATCCATATATTGTTTCCTTCATTCTTTAAAGTCCTAATAATTATTTTAAGATTATCTTTTATGGTATCATAAACTTTTTTAGAATCCATTCCCATATAAAAGCCGGAGTGAAATGCAACGCTGTAGCCTCCGCATAAGTTTAAAATTCTTGCAGAGTTCAATATCCGGTCAATGCTCGCCTTTATCTTGGATTTTTCCAAAGAGTTCAGGTTAATAAAGTATGGGGCATGGCAGCTCAATATGATATTACTATCTTCAGCAATTTTTTTTATTTCCGGAGCTTTTTCCTTTGAAATATTTACGCTGTGCACAAATTCCAGTTCCATGCAGCCCAATCCAAGCTCTTTAACGTGCTTGATTCCGTCAGAAGTTGTTCTTGGGTTCGCGCTTAAAGGAATGCCGGCGGTGCCGAATAAAAGGTCTTTCATTGGATAAGACAAGAATAGCATACTTTTAAGCCTTTTGAATAAAACGATAGATAACTAAAGCAAAGAAAAATATAAATAGAATATAAAGAGAACAAAAATTAGTTTTATCTCGAGCTGTCAGACTGCCTTTCTATTTCCTGCTTCTTTGCGATTGCGTTTGACGCGCTGCTCATTTTGTAAGCGCCTACAATCTCGTCTGCCAAAGTGCCGACAATTGATTTCTTAGTGTTGGCACTCTTTTGGTATGCGCCCTGGGTCATGTGCCTCAAAACCAAATCCACTCTTCTCTGGGGCGAGCATTCAAGCGCCTTTGGGTATCTGGCTCCGCCATACTCAATTGTGATTATCTCCTCGCGCTGCGCGGCATTCTCAACAGCCTTGACAAAAACTTTGACCGGGTTTTCTTTTGTTGTCTTTTCAATCTGCTTGAAAGCTTCCTCTACGATGTTGTAAGAGGTAGGGGCTTTTCCTGTAATGTGGCCGCTCGTCCTGTAATGCTTCTTGCTTTTGTGCCCCGGCACCATCAGCTTGTTTATCAGCCTTTCAACAATGAAAGTCTTGCTCTTGTGGAACTTGCTTCCTGCATATCTTGCCCCAGTCTTCGGAACAATCCTTGCATTAAGAGTTACATACGGCTGCAGTCCAGGGTCATCTACCTTAATCCCTTCCATGCTCCATTTGTTAAAAGCTTTTATTTCTGACATTTTAGTTTATTGATTTTATTTTTTATTCTAAATTTTTGATTATTATAAAAATTTTAATTAGCTATTTTCTAGCTTTTTCTATTATCCCTTTCAGCAAAGCATCAAGGCTCTGGTCATTTACTTTTATAACCTGCCACCTGACTCCGGGGATGTCCCCTTTCGAGCCGCCCATTGCGCCGCCGATGCATTCGATAATCACTTCATCGTGCTCGTCAATCATTTTCTGCGCCCCATCGCGCGGCATGAATGCGGTCACCTGCCTTCCGTTTTTGATAAGCTGGACGCGGACGCACTTTCTCATTCCCGAGTTTGGCTGCTTCGCCTCAAGCTGGACTTTCTCAAGCACAATTCCTTTTGCCTGTGAAGCCCCCTCAAGCGGGTCTGAGCGCTGCTTTAATCTTAAAGTTCTTTGAATGTAAGTTCTATAGTGCCACCTGCCAAAATTTCTTCTTGCCTTTAATTTCTTTCCCGCGAATAATCCTTTTGATTTTTTTGCCATTGGATTCAGTATTTTTGTGCCGTTTTTAAAGGTTATGGTTAAAATACTATGATTATTATGTACTTATATTATTTTGATTTCCTTAACGTCAAAATATCTTTTTGCAACGTCATTGAGCTGTTTCAGGCTCTGGTGGTTTCTTCCTATGAGCATTGCCCTTGTGTTGGAATCCTTGCCATTGATTGTTACTATGCCGCCATCATTTTTTATCTCGGCAACTTCCGCCGGATAAACAAAGTTCCTCACAAACTGCAAAACGTCGCCGTTGAATTCAACAACTTTTATTCTTTTTTTCAGCGCGCTTTCCAGCCTTTTTATATTGGCCCCGCCCTTTCCGATGGCTTTGCCCATCTCATTTTCTTCAACTATGAATGTCAGGTTGTCGCCGGCAATGCAGTCTTTCACGCCAGCGCCGGTCATCGACTCGAAAAGAGTTATCAGCTTTATCAGCTCAGAATCATACTTAATCCTGTTCACTTACTTGCACCTGTCAAAAATCACCAGATTAAAACCTGATAAATTTCTAATTAATTTTGAATGATGTGTGGCTTTTTGACACTCAAAATTCCACTGCTGATTCTGATTTTTGAAAACACAAAATTCCATTTTACATTCACCTAGAGCTTGTGGAATTTTGTTGTTTAACTATTGCCAATACAGATATAGAAAAAGGCTTTTTGCATATTATTCCCAGCTCGTCATTCGGAAAATCAAGCTTGTGAACTTCAGTTCCTGTCAGCCCGGCATAGTAAGTTATATCCTTCTCGATTCCTGCAGGGCAGTTCGAGCTCATCATTATCTTCTCAACCTTGCCGAGCCTCAGGCTTTTAACAGATTTCTCTGTGCCGAGTATCACATTGCCAGCCTTGACAATTTTCTTCAGTTCCGCTGATGTTATTTTCGCCATTTTAATTATTTTTAAATTTAATTTTTTATTTTGTTATTTTCTAATTAAATTTTATTTTTTGTTATTTGAATTTTTAATTTGATTTTCTATTTTTTAATCATTAATGAGCTTAATGTTATTAAATTAAATTACTAAACTTACTTTTCCTTGCCTTTCTCTTTGGAAGGCTGCTTCACCGACAGGCTCGGCAGTCCGGTTCCTATCGGAACAGGCTGGTTTATCATGACATTTTCTATAACTGAATCCAAAGCATCAATTTCCCCGACAAGAGCTGCATTGATTATATGCTTGATTGGAGTCTCAAACGATGCTCTTGCAAGAACGCTCGATTTGTCGCTAACGACACCGTATCTTGTGATTCCTTTTAATGTTCCGCTCACGCACATTGTGTCTGCAACAAGCATGATGTGCCTTACGTCAACATTCAGCCCCTGGCTTTCTATGACTTTGAAAATCTCATTGATGATAGACTGCCGCGCAGCCTCTATTCCAAGCACCTGCTCAATTTCAAAAATATTATTTGTTGTTGTCCGGTAAGCGTCAATTTCCTCAAGCTGAAGCACGTCCGCCAGATTCGACCCTGCTGTGATGATTACGAACTCATCCTCTCTCTTGACCGGAAGAACCTGCAAAATTCCCTTGATTCCCTTAACATTCAAATCTTTTATTTTTTCCTTTCCTTTATAGGCTTCATTGAAACTGTCTTCCTTGCTTCTTGATTTTAAAACTATTGAATCCTTATTGTCCCTCAAGGTGTATCCTTTAATTTGTTTTGATATGGCATCCATCACTCTGCCGATTGTCAGTTCCAGCTCTTTCATCTTTTCCTTGTCGAGCTTGACTTCAATTGTGAAATCAGCAATGTTGATTGTGAATTCGGTGGCAATATCCTTTAGTTTTGTTTCCTTAATCTGCAGCGCAAGGTGCCTTAATTCTTCTATTTTCTTCCCAGTAGCAAAGGGTTTTTTCAAATAAATTTCCATCATAGGGTTTTCCAGCGCTTTTCTGCCGTCCAGAATCTCAATTATTCTTGGCAGGCCCAAAGTGACGTTCATCTCCGCAACTCCGGCGAAGTGGAACGTGTTCAGTGTCATCTGCGTGCCTGGCTCCCCAATTGATTCTGCGGAGATGAGGCCGACTGATTCTCCCGGGCTGACCTTCGCGGTGCTGAATTCCTGGCAAGTTGCTTCAAGTATTTTCCTCAGCTTCGTGTCGCTGACTCCTTTAGGAAGATTATTTTTTATATCTTCAATTATCTTCGGTGAAAGCCTGTCCTCATATTCTGATATTACATCTGCCATTTTTGTTTTTTATTGTTTTTATTTATTATTCCTAATTTGATTTTTTATTTCGTAATTAATTTTCGTCGCAATTCACTCCCTAGGTAGTATTAATTATCCTCTTAACATTAATAACCCCATTCTCTGATTTGGAAACGTCAACTCCGTCTTCGCCGTACTCAAACTGTATGATTTTCTTTGATGCGTCACGCACAGTATGGTCATATTCAACTTTCAGGTCCTGCATTGCATTAGCAAGCCTTCTGTACAAATAACCAGATTTTGGCGTTCTCAAAGCGGTATCCATCAGTGAGTCTCGGCCGGTCATTGCGCCGAAATAAAATTCTGCCGGAGTCAGGCCGCCCTTGAATCCGTTCGCGATAAATCCATGCGCCTCTGAGCTTAAATCCCCTTTCTTAAAATGTGATAAAGTTCTTCCTTCAAATCCCTGGTCTATCCTTTTGCCCCTCATTGCCTGCTGGCCGACGCAAGCCGCCATCTGCGCCAGGTTTAAAAGATTTCCTCTTGCCCCTGACTCCGCCATAATCATTGTGTTTGTCCTCTTATCAGCGTGGGTTGCAACAATTCTTCCGGTTTCGTTTCTTGCTTTGTTTAATACGCCCAAGATTCTCAGCTCAAGTGTTTCGAGCATCGTCTTTCCCGGGAAAGTGTCGAGTTTTCCTGAAACTGACTGCGCAATCAATTCGTCAACTTCTTTTCTCGCGTTGTCCAAATCTTCCTTGATTGCGATTCTTGCGGATTCAGGCAGGTCAGTATCGGATAAGGCAGATGTAAATCCTACTTTTAGCAAATACTCAATCCCAAGCCTGAAAATTTTTCCAAGCATGTCTATGCTGTAGTCCTTGCCGTATTTCTGGTGAAGGTTTCTCAGCATTAGTCCGGATTCCTCTCCAACGGAGTTTCTGTCCATGACTCCTGTGAGCATCTTGCCGTTCTCTATAACAACGTGAGTTTCCTTGTCGCATTTGTCCTTCGACCTGTCGCAAAGCCTTGAGTGCCCTTCATAATTGAAATCCTCAGGCAGCAAAGTGCTGAATATTTCTTTTCCGGTAACCGACTGCTTTCTCGGCAATTTTGAAAAATCAGTCACGCCTACTGCAGACAGCAAATCAATTGCCTCTTCTCTCTTGATCGATTCATCTTTTGTAAGCATAAAGTTTCCTGAAATTGCATCCTGTGTGCATCCGATAATGCTCAGCCCGTACCTTAATGAAATTAATTGAGTCTGGACTTCCATCAAAATTTCCGCTTCTGCCCGCGCTTCCTCCGTCTGTGGAATATGCAAGTTCATTTCGTCGCCGTCAAAATCAGCGTTGTATGGCGTGCATACTGCAGGATTCAATCTTAAGGTTTTTCCTGGCAAGACTCTTACGCGGTGGCACATCATGCTCATCCTGTGCAGTGAAGGCTGCCTGTTGAATATCGCAATGTCGCCGTCCATCAAATGCCTCTCAACAATGTAGCCCGGCTGTAATTCTTCAAGCGACGCCTCTTTTGTTTCTTCCGTTATTTTTTTCTTTTTTCCGTCGGGCCTTATGATGTAGTTTGCTCCCGGATATTTGTCGGGGCCTTTCTCAACAAACTGCTTCAGGTATTCCATGTTCCATGAATTTGCCCTTTCCGGAACAGTTAATTTTGTTGCGATTATAGAAGGAACTCCAACCTCGTACAGTTCAAGCATAGGGTCGGGGCTGATGACTGTTCTTGCCGAAAAATTTGTTCTCTTTCCGGCCAAGTTGTGCCTGATTCTTCCTTCCTTGCTTTTTATTCTCTCTGTCAAAGTCTTCAAAGGCTGGCCGCTTCTGTGCCTTGCCGGCGGCAGCTGCGCAATGTTATTGTCAAAAAATGTAGTAACGTGATACTGCAGCAAATCCCACAAATCCTCAACTATAATTTCAGGCGCGCCTGCATTTATGTTCTCAAACAGCCTCTGGTTTATTCTGACTATGTCACCCATCTTGTGGGTTAAGTCATCTTCGCTCCTCTCTCCGCTTTCCAGCGTGATTGAAGGCCTCATTGTAACCGGAGGAATCGAAAGCACTGTCAAAACCATCCACTCTGGCCTGACGTGAGGCGCCTTTAGCCCAAAAATTTCTAAATCAGCATCAAGAATTTTTTCAAGCCTTGCCCGCACTTCAATTGGGCTCAGCCTTTTATCTTCCTCGATAAAAGTTGTCGGCTTCTCAAGCGAAAGTTTTTTCTGCTTTGCTTTGCAGTGTGGGCATTTATTTGTCGTTTTAAGTCCTGCAATTATTTCCTTGACCTTGTGCCTCCTGTCTTCAACGCCGCTTTCTTTCTCAACCTGGTCAAGAAGCTCCTTGTTCTTGGCTATCTTGTTGTCAGGAATTAAAATTCTGCCGCACTCTCTACAGGTGCATTTCATGATTGTCATGATTATGTTTACAAACTTGATGTGGATAATTGCCCTTGCCAACTCAATGTAGCCAAAGTGCCCAATGCACTCTTTTAATTTTGAGCCGCATGTCTTGCATCTTAGTCCAGGGTCTATAACTCCCAGCCTAATGTCCATAAGTCCGCCGTCAACAGGATATCCTTCCTTATCATACAGCTCTGGCGTCACAATTTTAGCAGACGCCATTTTCTTTATCATCTTCGGGCTTAGGACCGAGAAAGTTATGCTTCGCACCTGCTTGAATATATACTGCTCTTCCTCTATCCTTTCGCTTTTTCCTTCCTTTCCTTCAATCGCCTGCTTCACAGTTTGAAGCTCAAGCTCTTCCGCTGGTTTTGCTGTTTCTTCGTCGGCCATTTTTTGTTTCGGTTTATTTTGAAAGTTTTTTTGATTAATATTTTTTAAAATTATTTTTTTTTATTTTGGTTTTTTATATTTCTTGATTTTAATTGATTTTTATTTAACTCACTTTTTGTTTTTCTTCTGATTTTAGTTTTAATCTATTTTATTTTTTAAAATTATTATTTAAATTATTTTTTGCTTTGGATTATTTTATTATTTTGATTTTTTTATTTTGTCAATGAATATTATTTAATTCAATTATAAATTTCTTAAATTTGAATCCTAGTATTTACTCTCCAGCTGCAGTTTAGGGTAAATTCCAAGTGATTTGAACTCATCAAGCATCAGCTTGAAAGCATAGCTTATCTCAATGTCATTGACTTCCGTGTTCTCCCCGCAAATCGGGCAGTAGGATTTGTTTTTGTAATTATCCTTGATTGCAATTATTCCGCAGCTTTCGCATACCGGAACAACCGTCCTGTCGCTGTCAAACCTTTCTTTTAGCAATAATGATGCGCCGTGGGCAACGAAAGTGTCCTTCTCCATTTCTCCCAGCCTTAATCCACCTTCTTTTGCCCTTCCTTCGGTCGGCTGCCTTGTCAATAGCTGGATTGGGCCCCTGGCTCTCGAGTGAATTTTATTTGCAACCATGTGCTTTAATTTCAGGTAATACATATTGCCGATGAATATTTTTGCATCCAACTGTTCCCCTGTCTGGCCGTTGTACATCGTCTCTACCCCACTCTCCCTAAATCCCAAGGACAGCAATTCTTTTCTCAGTCTTTCTTCAGGCTCTGCGTCAAAAGTTGTTCCGTTAATGTATCGCCCTGCAAGAGCTCCAACTTTTCCTGCGACCATTTCTATTAAGTGCGCGATTGTCATTCTTGATGGAATGCCATGTGGCGAGAATATCAAGTCAGGGATAATTCCTTTTGCCGAGAACGGCACGTCGCTCTGCGGCACTATCAACCCGACAATTCCTTTTTGGCCATGCCTGCTTGTAAATTTGTCCCCTATTTCAGGAACTCTCTCATCCCTTATTCTGACCTGGATTAATTTGTTTCCTTCCTCATTTTCTGTGACCAAAACAAAATCAATTATTCCTTCTTCTCCGTGCTTCAGATTTATTGAGCTTTCTCTTCTTGTGCTGGAAGCCAATGAATATTCTTCCATTGAGCTCAGGAATCTTGGAGGGGAAGTTTTTCCAATAACTACATCCCCTTCTTTGACTTTTGCCTCTGGATAAATGATTCCGTCATCTTCCAGCAGCCTGTAATCTTTTTCTGTCTTGTATCCCTTGATATCTTTATCAGGAATGCTGACTTGGTCAATCAATCCGCCGGCGTACCTTAATTCTTCCGCGATGCTGGGCCTGTAGTAAGTGGATCTCCCAAATCCTCTTTCGATTGAGCCTCTGTTTAATATAATCGCATCTTCCATGTTATACCCTTTGTAGCTCATGATTGCAACTACAATGTTTTGCCCTGCTGGGTGCTTATCGTAGTCGGAAATTTCATGCATTATTGTGCTGACAACCGGCAGTTGCGCATAATGCAGTATATTAACATCCATATCCATCCTGACAGAAAAATTGGATGCATAAAATCCAAGCGCCTGCTTCTGGTTCTTGGCGCCTGCATTTAATCTTGTTGACTGATTGAAGTTTCCGTAAGGAACAAGCGATGCGCAATAGCCTAGCATTGCAAGAGGCGTAATTTCAAGGTGTGTATGCTCCGGAGACAATTCGCTCTCAAAAAATGCAACAAGCGTATTTTCCTCCTCAGCAGCATCAAGATACTCAATTATGCCCTGCTTTATCAAATCAGACCATGAAATTTCGTTTTTCTCAAGCTGTTTAATGTGTTTCTCTGTCAGTAAAGGAACTCCGTCTTTCACAATTATCAGCGGCCTTCTTGATCTTCCCTTTGATGATTCCAGCTGAACTTCATTAGACTGCTCTTTATAGTAAACATTAAGCTTTTCCGAAATCGAGCCTCTCCGCCGCTCTTCCCTTATTTTCTGCACAAATTCAATGGGGTTGTCAACAGTTCCCACGAATTTGCTGTTCAGGTATACTTCTGCCATTTTCGTTTTTGTTAATTTTTTAGTTTATTATTTTTCTTTTAATTTTATTTTTTAAAATTTTATCCGATTTATTTTTTGTTTATTATTGTTTAATTTTTATATTTTAAAATTTTAATATTATTTTATTTTTTATTTTGATTTTTTGT
>DATDYS010000020.1:0-16155 GCA_035288925.1 Candidatus Nanoarchaeia archaeon | reverse complement strand
AGCTGCAGGGGAATTTTTCTTATCCCCTTTATCATGTCATGAACCTGTTTTTCGCTCAAAGTCCCTTTTATTTTTGATAATAGTATTGTCAGCAAATACAAAACCGCAAGCTGGGTTGTAAACGCTTTTGTCGATGCGACTCCAATCTCAGGACCTGCCCTTGTATAAATAACCCCGTCGGAAATTCTTGTCAGCGAGCTCCCCATTACGTTGCAGATTGACAATGTCTTGACTCCAAGATTTTTTGCTTCCTTCAGCGCTGCTATAGTGTCAGCAGTTTCCCCTGACTGCGAAATTGCAACAACCAAATTGCCCTTGTCAAGAATAGGGTGCCTGTACCTGAATTCAGAGGCATACTCGACTTCAGTCGGAATTTTTGCCAGCTCTTCAAGCATAAACTCCCCAACCAAACCGGCATGCCATGAAGTGCCGCACGCAATAATCACAATCCTGTCAACTTTTTTCAGGTAATCATCGCTTAATCCAAATTCTTCCTCAAAAACCACATCATTGTTTGAAATCCTCTCATTTAAGGTGTCTGCAATTGCGCTTGGCTGCTCATATATCTCCTTAAGCATAAAATGGGCATACCCTCCTTTTTGCGCGGCTTCAGCGCTCCAGTTTATTGCAGTGATTTCTTTATTTATTTCCTTTCCGTCCAATCCGATAACCCTGTGGCTGTCTTTTGTCAGAATAATAATCTCCTTGTCTTCAAGATAAATAATTTTGTTGGTGTAGCTTAAAATTGAAGGCACATCGGAGGCAATAAAATTTTCCTCGCTTCCAATTCCGACAATCAAAGGGCTCTCATTTCTCGCCCCTATAAGCTTGTCCGGCTCGTCGGAAAACAGGATGCCTAGCGCATAGCTTCCTTCCATCTCTAGCAAAGAGAGCCTGACAGCCTCCTCAATCTTGTTTCCCTTGAGATGCTCTTCAATCAGGTGCGCGATAACCTCTGTGTCAGTTTGGGAAGAAAATTTGTGGCCTTTTTTGGTTAATTCGTCTTTTAATTCAGAATAATTTTCTATTATGCCGTTATGAACCACGCTTATTTTGTTTGTGCAGTCAACGTGGGGATGCGCGTTCTCTTTTGTCACACCGCCGTGCGTGCTCCACCTGCAGTGCCCAATCCCCACATTTCCCTTGAGATTCAGAAAATTAAGCTTCTTATGGACCTCTTCAAGCTTTCCGACTCCTTTCTTGATGTCAAATCCGTCTCCGTTGATAAAGCACATGCCCACCGAATCATAGCCCCGGTATTCCAAATTGGACAGGCCCTTGAACAGCTTTTCGCTGACATTATCGTTTGATACTACTCCCACAATTCCGCACATTTATTTCATCACCTTGACAAAATTAAAGAATATATAATCAATCAGGACGCCGCCGTTTTTTTATTCAAAACTTTTTATTTGTACACTTTTTCTTTTCCTCCTTGGGCTTATAACGGCGGAATCCTGTTGCCAGTCCTAATTCATTTTTGTTTTGAACTTGGTTTTTGGCTTTTTTTATTTTACTTGAGCATAATGTGCATCTTTCGCTTTCCTGCGATAAGATGCACTTGGAGGCACTTATCAATGAGTAAATATAGTATAGCATAGCTTGTTTATATACCTTATTAAAAGATTTATAAGACCATTATAAGAAAAATTATAATATTACCTGTTTGGGTATATGTGGATGTCTCGCGCCAGAAAAACATCAATATTTAATTTATAACACCATTAAAAAAGTTTTTATAGTAGCTCCGCTTTACACCATTTATGTTCGTCATAGACAAGCAAAAGAATGAAGTTTTTTCCCTGCCGGCAAAGGAAATCAGGCCGGAGGATGCAGCTTCAGTCAGCTCTGAGCTAGCTTCCAAAATACTCCATCTTATAGCAAGAGAGCCGATGTACACCATTGACATTGCCAAATCATTGAAAATGCACGAACAGAAAATTTACTATCACATAAGAAACCTCGAAAAGGCAGGAATAATAAAAGTTGTGAGGAAAGAAACAAAGCAGGGCGCAACGGCAAATTTCTATGGTTTGGCGGAGCCTGCATTTGTAATCAGGTTCAAAAATTTTGAGGCCACAAGCAAAATCGGGCAGATAAAAAACGAATCAGAATTCCTTGAGCCGTTTATCAGCAACGGGCAGCTTGATTCACTGATAATTGTCGGCTCCCCTGACCCCCACGGCCCCGATAAGGCAAGAAGCAGGGACGGATATTATGGTATGGACCTGGCCCTGTTTTTAGGGACTTTTCTTAATTATGTTCCGCAGTTTAATGTTAAATTAGACACGGAGGTAAGGGACGAGGACCTGCAGAATAATTTGATTTTAATCGGCGGCCCTGTTGTAAATAAAATTGTTGATAAAGTCAATGCAAAGCTCCCGATAAGATTTGAGGAAGGGAATATAAAATCCACAGTATCAAATGAAACTTATCCGCAGGATGAATGCGGAATAATAGTTAAGGCAAAAAACCCGTTTAACCCGGACAAATCTATTCTGGTTGTTGCAGGCAAAAGATTTTCAGGAACACGCGCGGCAATCATCGCATTCCTAAAGGGATTCAAGAAAATAACTGCAGGCAATATTCACAGTCCATCTGTAAAAGCAAAAGTCGTTGAAGGCATTGATTTGGATTCAGACGGAATAATAGATGATATAGAGTTTAGGGAATAAGTTGAATGAAGAGAAGAAATTCTAAAAATTTTCTGCACGAGGAGCTCACTGCCCGAGCAATTAAAATTTAGTATACAACCGCCGATGAAATTATGGCTGAAGAGGTGGCTTTGATCGACTATTTAGTAGTAATATTTAAAACGTAAATGTGATTACCTTATAAATATGGATATAAGCCATGTAGCTTCATTAATCTTCACGGGAGTTAATGATGGGTGGTCAGAAAAGCATGCTGGAGATACTACACACGCTCTTGAACAAATTGTAAATCATCCAGCTTTTAGCAGTTATTATGTTAACTGCAATAATGGTAAAAATGATCCATTAAGTTATTATCTTGCTTTTTTAATTCAGGAATCAGTCCAAAACTCGGTAAAATCTATAATTGATCGGGCAAAACTAGCGCAAAACGGATATGAAGGGAGACTTGAAGTACGAGTTTCAGTAACTTCAAATAGGGCAAGAATTGAAATAGAAGATAATGGTTTAGGTGTATCCACAGAGTTAATTGACAAATTATTTATCCAAACAATTGGAATGTCCGGTAATCCGAGCAATGGGTTATATCAGAAAGATGGGTGCTTTTTGTTTATAGCCGGTAGGATGGTAAAACTTATAGGGGGAAATTTTGGATATGCCGGAACTCCAAATGAATCTACTAAATTCTGGTATGAATTGCCAGTATTAAGAAACTAAGTATAATAATATTTCCAGCTGTCTTTCTGCTCCCTGTCAAGCCTTGAATCCAGTTTATTAACTCTTGGGCGGTTTGTCGTTGGGTCTCTCCTTAATGTAATATTCAGTTCTTTCAAAAATTTATTCATCCCATCTTCCATCTCAAAAGGCCCGGTTACGTTGCCAGAAATCGCAGGCTTTCCTTCAAACACAATCAGTTTGTCAGAAATGTAATCGATGAACAGCAAGTCGTGGTCGACAATTAATGCGGACGCACCTTCATGCTCGGTAAAATCACTTATGACTTTCGATAAAATTAATCTTTGCTCTGAATCAAGATAGGCAGACGGCTCATCAAGCAGGTATAAATCAGCATCCTGCTGGAGGCAGTAGGCTATTGCAACTTTTTGCAGCTCGCCTCCGCTCAGTTCATTTAATTTTTTTAATGACAGCTGGAGGATGTTTAAGGGATTAATTATCTGGTTTTCATATCTGCGGAAAGCTTCTTTCAGGACATCAACGACAAGCAAATCAGATGATTCCAGATACTGCGGCTTGTAGCTGACCTTTACTTTGTGCGAGATTTCTCCTTTGTCCTGCTTCAGCGCGGAAGCAAGCATCCTGACGAAAGTTGTTTTTCCGGTTCCGTTTTCCCCGAGAATCCCAATAATTTCATTCTTGTGGATTGTCCCTTTCTGCGCTTTTAGGGTGAAATTGCCCAGCTTCTTCTCGACATTTTCCCATGAAGTTATGACTTCCTTGATGTTTTTTTTCTTGATTGGCGGCTTTTCCGCAAACTTTATTTTGGAATCGCGGAATCTTACGTTCTCTTCTTTTATGTACCCTTCCAGGTAAACGTTTATCCCGTTTCTGACCGGCTTTATGCCGCTGACGATTCCGTAGGCATCTTCCTTCCCGTACATCAAATGGACCAAATCCGCTATGTAGTCCAGGATTATTAAATCGTGCTCCACAACCAAAACGGAATTATTTTCACTGATTAGATTTTTAATGAACCTGCTTACATTTATCCTTTGCTTGATGTCCAGGTAGCTTGTTGGCTCGTCGAAAATATATAAATTTGCATTTTTTAAAACCGTTGCCGCGATTGCAACTCTTTGCAATTCCCCTCCTGAAATCTCAGAAATTTCATTGTTCAATATTTCGTTCAGCTGCAGCTCATTTACAATCTTTTTCATTTCATTTTTTTCATCAACTTTTTTCAATAAATCAATCACTTTTCCTTTTGTCGTTTTGGGTATCAAGTCAACTTGCTGCGGCTTGTAAGCCACTTGGATTTCGCCGTTTTTTATTTTCTCGAAAAATCCCTGCGCTTCTGTTCCTTTGAAAAATGAAATTAATTTGTCGTAGTCTGTTTCCGTTACATTCCAGTCGCCGAAATTAGGCTTGAGAACGCCTGCAATTATTTTTATCGCAGTGGATTTTCCTATCCCGTTTACTCCTAAAATTCCCGTCACGTTTCCGAAAGTCGGAGTCGGAATTGAATACAGGACAAACTGGTTCTCTCCGAACCTGTGGACCGGCGTTGTTGTTAATTCCTCCGGCAGATTGATTATTTTAATCGAATTGGGCGCAGCTTTCGGGCAGATTCCGCATCCGGTGCACAGGTTCTCATCAATCGTCAGCTTGCTGTCTGCCTCAATCTTGATGCATTCCTTTCCGGTCCTGTTCACCGGGCAGATGCTCTGGACATAGAGCTTCAGCTGCATGTCCTTAAGCTTCTCGTTGTCAACAATAGCCAGCCTTGTCATTTTAGAGATTTAATTAATAAAAGATACTAGAAAAACTGCTTTGAATATTTCAAAATATAATCCATAGAATACAAAATGGCCTATTCCTTTTTAAACATTGTGGAAAAAATTATCTTGGGCTTACATCGCTGTCCTGAATGGTATTAGCGGAGACCAGCTTGAAATAGTACAAATTTGTGCCCGACTGCGCTTTTGGTGGAATGCCGTAATAAGTATCAACCCATACAGTTCCCTTATCTGTTTGGAGTTTCCAGGTCTGCCTCTCATCTATTATTTCTTCGCCCAGTTTGACAGCATCTTGGACATTGATCCAGTCATATGGCGTTGCAAGGTATACCTCATTGAAATTAAGGTCACTTTTCTTGCCTTTGGATAAGCAGGAACTGTGCTCGCAGTAAGATGCTGCAGTGCGTGTTGCAGCGTCTAAGTATATAGTATCCCACGATTCAGGCTTGTCAAGAGCCTTGATTGCCCTGCTTGGAAGATATTTTATTTTGCTGCCCTTGATGAAGAATTCATAGAAATTGTCTGCCGTTTCGGGGCCTTTGTAATTGTAGTGAATGCTTGTTGCTTTCGTCTTGTATTTGGCAAGCAAATCTTTTACATCATTCGCAATTCCAGCTGGAGCCCCGGGTTGGTTTTGAGCTGGCGGTGGAGTATTAACTTCCTGCTGAGGTTTCTCCGGAAGGGGCGGAGTTGATGGCGGCGTATTAACTGGTTGTTGGGCGCACGCTCCGATAATTAAACCGGAAATAACAAGCAGGATAATCAGATTTTTTATTTTCATCTTATCACCTGATGAACCCATTATCTTTTATAAATATAAATATTTCGATTTTACAAATTTCAGAAAATTCCCCTAATCCACTTCCATATCAGCTGCAGAAAGGAAATATCCTTGCTTGCTTCTTTTAGCTTGACGCATCCGCTAACATCATCCCAGTAATAGCCGGAACTGCATAGGCACAAATTCTTTTCCAGGGGCTGTCTGTTTGCATCGGCTTTTATCGTGCCGTTGGTATAGGCGCATCTCCACATCTCGCATGCCTGCTCCTGATTTTTGAAATCTGTTGTGTAGCCAATGTCAATTGTGTAATTATCTGGCCTTGGGTTAAAATGCCTCTGGTTGCCGGCAAAATAATACCTGCAGTCCATTTTCACCGGGTCTGCTATGTATGTCGGCGGCCCAAAAGGCTGCGCGTAGGCTATAACGCTGATTAATAGGAAAACAATTAGTGAGAAGCAAATTAATCTCTTCATGAAGGGAAAGAATTATAAAACAAATAAAAACCTTGCTATTCTGTCAAAAATCGAGAAATTAAAATAATAATAGTTTCGATTTTTGAGCATCTCAAAAATGCTGCATTTTTGATGATCATCGGAAATCCTTGATTTCCGAGATGCTCGAAAATATGATGTATCATATATTTACATCAAATAATTTATAAACTTAAAGCATATTTTCGACATATGAAATGCGAAGTATGCGGAAAGTCAATAGACACGACCTTTTTAGGCAAGATACTGGGAACTTATGTCAAAGACTCCAAAGGCAAATTGCATCCTGTCTGCTTCGAGTGCCAGAAAAAGTTTGATTCAAAAGAAGAAATTCTTAAATCAATAAAATAAATTGGAATTAGTCCCTTCCCTGAATAATTTTAACAATCTTTTTAAAATGAAAGTTAATATCTACTCCTTTATTGCCTCTGTGGCTCAATCTGGTAGAGCGGCGCACTCGTAAATCATATTTAATAGGGAGATGCGCAGATTGTGGGTTCAAATCCCATCAGAGGCTTTATTATTTTGAATAAATGTCTGTTAAATTGTGGGGAATCTTAAGCGGTAGTAGTTATCTTTAAATAGAGATTAATTATCTTTTTTTGCATGGAATCAAGTTACACACTTGTTTTTGATGATGTAATGGTCAAGCAGCTTAAGAAAGCTGCCAAAAATCAGCATATTAAAGAAATTTTGACTAAAATGCTGGACAAATTGGAACTTTCCGGTCCTGACGCTGGTGAACTTCTCGACTCTCAGCTGGCTATTTATGAAGTTAAGATCAAGCATCCGCCTATAAGATTATACTTTAAGCATAACAAGCCAACAAATGAAATTTATGTGTTTGAATTTGAAATGAAGACAAGCCCGGAAAAACAAAAAGCGACCATAATAAAAATAAAGCATAAAGCCAGCGGATTAAAAACCTAAATCCGCTCTTGTAAATCTTTTATCTTCAGAAATATTTTTTTCGAACTCCAAAAGCTTTCTGTATAAGCCGGAGTTTCTAAGTGTTTTCAGTTCCCTATGCAATTGCTCAAGTTCTGATTTTGGCAGGGTTATAGTTTCCATAACCGGTGCTGGCTGGCTTTTACTATAAATATTTTTCTCTTTTTTTTGTTGGTTGTCTAACATATGGTCTGATAGTTATGTGGTTTTCTGCAAGAAAACGAGCAGAGTGAAACGAAGCGACAGTATGACGCAGGGTGCGGCGGCGTAGATGGAATCATTCTTCAGGATATTGAGAAAACTCGTCAATTATACTATCAGTCATATGTTTTAGTTTCTTTTCTTTTAAAAGTTCAATAACTTGGTCGTAGGAAATGTAAGAACAAACTTCAGACAGTTGGCGTCCCCCTATATCGGCAAAAACAGGTCGGCTTATTTGTGTAAATACGGCGTCTCTTCGTTCAGTCGGTGCCACAATATGAATTTTAATATTAAGCATAGGTTGTAATGCGAGCAAATCAGCCATTCTTAAAATTCCAGAATAGATGGAGGTAGTATCTTCAACTTCAAAAGCGCGTACTATTGATCTGCGATTTATCCAGAGAACATCAATATTACGGATAGTTTTTAGTGTTGTATCGTCAAATACTAAAGGTAACTCATCTAATAAGATATCCTCTTTTGGCTTCCATATCTCCAAAACTCTTAATCTATCACTGTTGGGAAGCCATACTTTTAATCCTAAAATTTCTCCAATTTCGGCAAGTTTTGCTTGTACAATTATTGATGTTCTTTTTTCTTTTTCGGAAATGGATGTTACTTCGATTTCTTTTGACTCATCATCTTCCGGTACAGATACAGAAACCTCTTTTTTATCACTAATTCTAATTTTTGGGGTTTTTAGTTTTTTTAAGTCATCTTCTGAAAAAGGATAATCAACCTGTTTATGCTCTTGTTCTAATAAAACCTTTTCCAAGAAAACGCAATCCTCTTTTGGCCAATAATTATTAGGACTTCCAAAAACGCGCCAAGTCCAACTATTATCTGTTTTTGCTAACGTTTTTGTAAAGGATAAAATTTTCCAAACAAAATCCTCATGAAGTGGTATCGCTTTTTCAAGCGGCAACCAAACAATTGACTGAACATTGAATCTTAACACAAAAGGATCATTTTCTTTGGTGAATATTGGTTTATCATCCTGAAAAGGTTTGCTTTTAACTTCGAGGACACCAACAAATCTTTGTAATTTTGTAACATAACAAATAAATCTATCCCCGGGTCCAATATTTCGGTTGTTAACATAGGTCTTCCTAGAAATCCTAAATCCACTTATATCTTTGCTTGAACTTTCAAAAGCTTTCGCGGTTTCTGGTGAAAATAAGTCAATGTAGTAGTTCATAATATAATGAACATTAGTTATTTATATAAATATTTGGTTTAGCCGCCCCCCGAGTAATAATCGAACTTAACAACTGTTTACCAGTATAATTATTAGCTTTCTAAAAATCGTTTTATTCATATCTTAAAGCATCCACCGGCTTCAAAGATGCTGCCTGTCTTGCTGGGAAATATCCTGAGCATGCTCCGATAAGGAAAGAAAATAATAAACAGCCGACTGTAAGCCACCATGGGAAATAAGGCTTAAGCAAAGCGTATCCGGCAGCAGCTGCGATTGCTCCGCCGGTTTTAGCAATAACGTAACCCAAAACAACTCCAAGCGCGCCTCCAATCAGCCCGAGCACGCCGGACTCAAAAAAGAACATAAAGAGAATCGTGCTGTTCCTTGCCCCGATTGATTTCATCACTCCAATTTCTTTTGTCCTTTCAAGAACTGCAGTATACATCGTGTTCATTATATTGACGGCAGCCACAACTATTGATATTCCAGCAATTATAACAAGAATTGAATTCAGCACAACCAGTATCGTCCCAAAAGTTTCAATCAATTGCTCGTATGTCTGCACGAAAAAATCCTCTTCGCCTTCTTTCTGCCCTTTTTCCTTTCTTAATTTTTCCTCAAGCCTGGAGGCAAGCTTTGCCGGCGAAACGCCTTCAGCCGCCCTGATATAAATAAAAGCATACTCATCATCAACGTCAAAAGTTTTCTTTGCGTCTTCCTTTGTCATGTAAATGTTCAAATCGTCCTGCGGGTTGCCGATTTCCTCATAAAATCCAATCACATCAAACAGCTGCCCGTTGATGAGGATGGAATCTCCTAATTTGAGCGGCTTGTCAAAAATTTTGTCAGGCAGCTGGTAATTAAATCCAAGGATGGCCTTTCCCTTGTCGCCTTTTTTGAGGTTCCTCCCCTTAAGCAAGCCAATGCCGCCGAATGCCTCGTCTATAAGCCTTTGCTCAGAAGATACGGTGGGCATGCTCATGGCATAAACCCATTTGCCTTTTTCATTTTCCTTTCTCTTGACTTCAGCCTGCTTGGCTATCATCCCGGTGGCTTCCGAAACACCGATGGTTTTTTTAATGGTATTGAGGTCATTTTCCGTCAGGAAAATTCCAGAGCTTCCCGGAGGCCCAAACCCCTTCGGCTGGGCTATGAGCTTGTCAGCCCCGGATTCCTGGCTTATCTGGTCGACATACCTGCTTAATCCCTGGCCGAAGCTTACAAGCGCGAATATCGCCATTATTCCGATAAGCACGGAGAGGATAGTAAGCGAGCTCCTTGTCAGCCTGTGCATCATGTTACTCGCTATGTATTTCATCAGGTCTTGTATCATTTTATTTCGCATGCCTCAGCGCATCTACCGGATTAAGCTTGGAAGCGTGTATAGCCGGAATCAGCCCGAATATGCTTCCCATGAAAAATGAGCCCATGATAGATCCAGCCACAAGCCATATGCTGACCTCCGATTGAATCAGGTCAACCCCAAGCGCCAGCCTGCCTGCATAAGCAAGCCCCCAGGATATCAGCGTTCCGAGCACGGCGCCTATTACTCCGCCGATGCTCCCTATCAGCCCAGATTCGATAAAAAACAGGAAAAAGATTGAGCTGTTCCTTGCCCCGATTGATTTCATTATGCCAATCTCTCTCGTGCGCTCAAGCACAGAAGTAAACATTGTGTTCATGATCCCTATTCCGCCTACAACTATGGATATTCCGGCAATTATATAAACAAAAAGCTGCACTGCAAACAGAGTGGAATTGACCTGCGACAGGATAGCCTGTGGAGTCTGCACCGTAAAATCCTCCTCTCCTTTTTTGACATCCCTTTCTTTCCGCATCAGCTTTTCTATGTCTTCCTGCACGGAAAGAATGTCCGCATTGTTTTGGACTTGGGCTACAATTATATCATACTCATCATTTGGTATGTTAAGAATTCTCCTTAAATCATCTTCATTCATAAGAACTATGTTGTCAAAAATGAAGCTGCCCTGCTTTTTCATTATTCCTATGACTTCAAACTCGCTTCCCTGCACCAGCACTTTTGAGCCTACAACTATCTGCTTTCCCAGCCCCGCATTTTCTTTTCCGAGGTTGCTGCCGAGCATGACTTTTTTTGTGTCGCCGTCCTTCAGAAGCCTGCCGCTCTCCGCTTTCAGGTTCATGGCGGATTCCATCAGCTTCCTGGCTTCTCCGTCAGCCATCGAAGCGGCATAGCCAAAGGCAGCCTTGTTGTCATGCTCCAGCTTGCCTCCCCTTATCAGCCTGCCTGCTGCAATGTCCACCCCGTTTACTTTGCTGATTTTCTCGAGATTGCCGTTTGTAAGCGGCTTTATCACAGCAGTCCCCGGCGGCCCAAAACCCCCTGATGCCTGGACCGTAAGCTTGTCAGTTCCGAGCGACCCAAACTGGGAGCTGATTGCAGCTTTCAGGCCCTCGCCCATTCCAATCAGGGCCACGACAGCGGTTATCCCTATCACTATCCCGAGCATAGTCAGCCATGACCTTAGCCTTCTGCTTCTTAAGTTCTTCAGCGAAAAAGTGGCATAGTCTCTTAGCATTATGAGTAAACCATACGGCCGGCAAATCAAGCGCGGAGCCTTTTTGTGGGCAGGCTTTTCAGCTGGTCGGGCCGTGTTTGCCGCCAATGTATTTTTAGTCGAATCCAATCAACAAATTAATTATGCTTTCTCCTTTTCTTCCACATCCTGTAGCCGAAGAATCCCGCTGCTGCAAGGACAATCAGTATCACCCAATTTAATTTTCCATTCCCCTGCACAAGCCCAAGCTTCTTTGCTTCAGAAGATGTGTAAAGCGGCAGCTCAAGATTAATGGTATTCGCGTAATCCTTGTTGTTCGAGTCCTTGTACTCCACAGTTAATGGAAGTGTTATTTTCTTTTCAGGCGTCTTCTTCACATACAGCCTGAAATCCGCTGTTTCATAGTCATCAGAATCTATGTTGCCGATATAAACCTCGGCAAGGGATATGATTTCGTATTTGTCGCTTTTATCAAGCTTTAAATTCACAAACTTCATGTCCGGCAGCCCTTTGTTGACGATTTTCACGGTTATTTCCCCTGCAGTGCCTGCGGTATAAATTGTTGAGCTGCCTATTCCGACGGACACATCAGGCCTGCCGCCGACAATCATAGTTACTATGTTGGATTTGGAAAAGTTTCTGCCAAGTGCGTCAGAATATTTTATGCTTATCGGTATTTTGTATGATTTTGACACGGCATCCGGGTCGGCAATAAGCTCGAATTCCATTGGCTCTGAAGACTCCGGCTCAAGGTAAGCAAGAACCTTTTCGTTTGTGGAGCCGATTGGCGAAAATGGCGTAACTTCGTCTCCGCTTTTTCCCAGGTCAAGCACTATTTTTACGTCCCTGAGCAAGGATGTTGCATAATTTCTGAGGGTTATTGTCAGTTTGGCCTTTGAGCCAGGGGCCACAACAGAAGGCTCTGCAGAAAATTTTTCAACCCCGAGGATAACATCGCGGCTCTGCACTTTTATGTATAGGCTGTCTATTCCCGTCCATGAATCAAATCCTTCGCTTTTGTACCTTACCTTGATTTCATGATTTCCGTCAATAGAATCCTGCGCGACTTTCAGCCTGTACCTCACAGTTACGCTTTGCTTGCTGTTCTGCGAAGTTCCTACCGTTCCGATTGCCTTTATGGCAGTTTCCCCAGGCACCAATGAAAAAGGATACTCCGGCAAAATTTCAAATACCACCCCATTGGCAGTTGTTCCGTTGTTCTCTATCTTGAAGCTCGCTTCAACTTCCCTGCCGGGCTCAACCGGGTCAGGGTCCTGTATTGATAGGCTTACCCTTAAATCAGGGGCTTTGCCCATATACTGTGTATTGACAGCCGCAAGCGCAAAGCTGGCAGCCAAAACAAAAACCATCAACAAAATATATTTTTTCATTTTCATCACTCCTTCCTGCTGTTTAGCGATTTTACTATCTTTCCGTCTTTAAGGTACTCTACCCTTTTGGCTATTTTTGAAAGATTTTGATCGTGCGTTACCATTATTATTGTTTTGCCCTCTTCTTTGTGCAGCCTCTCTAGAAAATCAAGAACATTGGCGCCTGTCCTGCTGTCAAGGTTGCCGGTAGGCTCATCGGCAAGCACCACTTCCGGATTGTTTGCCAGCGCCCTTGCAATCGCAACCCTCTGCTGCTGGCCTCCGCTTAATTCCATGGGCTTGTGGTTAATCCTTTCTTTAAGGTCCACCAACTCCAAAAGCTCCGTAGCCCTTCTTACCCTTTCGCTCTCTCCCACTCCTTGGAATATCATCGGCAAAGTGACATTCTCCAGCGCAGTCAGTGTGTTTATCAGGTTGAACTGCTGGAATATGAATCCGATTTTTCTGCCCCTTATTTGTGCCAGTTCGGATTCGGAAAGCTTGGATATATCGTGGTGCTCAAGCATTATTGTGCCCTTTGTTGGTATGTCCAGGCACCCAATCATGTTTACCGCCGTTGATTTTCCGCTGCCTGACGGCCCCATTATGGCAAGAAACTCGCCTTTCTTGACGTCAAGGTTAAGGCCCTGAAGGGCGTTTACTTTCACATCTCCCATCTTATACACCTTCCAGACATTCTCGAGCCTTATTATGCTTTCTTTCATTTTATCTGACTGCCTTTATTTTTCTTATTGAATTTTTCAGTATGCTTTTGATTTTCTTCGGGTCTTTTCCGCTTGAATATGCCTCAAAAATTGCCCCCCTGAATTGGCCCAGCTCGGGATTGAACTCTTTGAACGGCAGCTGCCCTTTCTTGACGCTGTTGAACACCTCAATCATGAAGCTTTTGTCCTTTTCATCTGAAATCCTTCCGAAAGCTTTCCATGTTGCTATCATCTTGTCCACCAGGGAGTTTTTGCTTTTGTCTATTATTGCGAGATCCTTCTTTCCTTTTTTTGTGAGAGAATAAACTTTTCTTCTTCCTGTTATTTCAACCTGCACCAGCTTTTCTTTTAGCAGCTTGTCGAGAAGAGGGTATATTGATCCAAAGCTTGGCTTCCATGTCCCTGTATCTTTTTCTATCTGCTTAATCAGGTCATAGCCTGAGAGCCTTTTATTAGAAAGATTTCTCATTACTATCAGCCTTAAATATCCGGTTATCATTTTAATGTATCGCCACCGATATAGCGGTATTGATATATCAGTATTTAAGCTTTTCCTCAAATTAGGGAGGGATAACAGCCAACGGCACCAAACCTCTTAGCAAATATTAATTAAGATAATTTTAAATACCGACATTTATTCTCAGAACAAATGAAAGAGCGCACTCCAAAGAAAAAATTGGGATTGATACTGTTTTTGGTTATCATTATGGTAGGAACCAGCTTTAGCTTTGTATTTTATGGTTTTGCGCCCGCAACCCAAACGGTAAAATACAACGGGATTTCTTTTTCATCAGGCAACAATATTTGGACGGCAAAAATAAATGGGCAGGAAGCCGCATTCAGTTTCCTGCCGGCTGACGTGCAGGATATCCCGGCTAAAAATGATTTTTCAAAAATTTTGTCCGGCAAATACGAGATTGATACTACCTCAGAAGTTAACAGCACAAATAAGGAATACATTGCCCTTGCGGAGCACCAGATGGGATTGACGCTGGGAAGCTACAACATTTACCTGAGCAAGGGATTCACAGCAAACAATTCTTTCAACCTGCCAGTTATATCCTGCAGCAACGCCACGCAATACACGCCGGTCATTTATTTCAGGCACGGTAATTCGACGTCCATAAGCGTTCAGGATAATTGTGTCATTGCCGAAGCATCTTCAAATACAGAGTTCATAAGGGTCAAGGACAGATTGTTATATGGAATACTCGGGGTGATGGGCTGATGTGTCGAAAATCGCAAATGTTACGGAATGAATTACGATTTTCGAGCACACTCAAAAATCACCCTGAATTCTTTAATAGCACGCCATTGATAGTGATTGGTGATTTTTGATGGACCCGCGAAAAAAGCTTGAAGGCAATGAGCTGGCTGATCCCAGAAAAAAGCTTGAAGTTCTGAGGGGCAGCCTGGACTCCGGCATCATCGGGGAAAAGGAATACGAATCAGAAAAGGAAAAGCTCGACCCGGAAATAAAAAAATTTGATGAAACTATTGAAGATTTCAATAAGGCGAATGAAGAGCTGGAAGACACAAAAAAACATTCTCATAGGGCTTTAATAGGGGCAATAATTGCAATTTTATTGCTGCTTGTGGCCATAGTCGCATTCAGTTTTTTTTACAAGCCCAAGCCGCTTACTTTGGAAGACTTGCACGTCCTTAACCTGCAGGGCAAGCTCAAGCCTGCACAAGGCTATGTTTACAAGGGAGTTTACAGTTTCGTCTATATGGATAATTTCTGGTATACTCAGCTCAAGTCCCCAAAAGGCACAAAGGTTTATGACATGGCTTTGCGTTATTCGCCCGCAGATTTGAAAAACATAACCATAGAAGGCCAGCTTGACGCAAATTTATTTGACAATGAAACCCAGTTTTATGTGACTTTCAACCCGACCGGAAAATCTTTGCCGCACGTGAGCCTGGCTGTGGCTGATTTTGACACTCACATGACAAAAGTTTTTGGAAAATCTCCGGTTGCAGCCTGTGACAGGAATGAGACAGAAGCGTGCGCGGCGCGCCCAATAGTAACGTGCTCCAGCACGGGTGATTTGGTATTTTATGTAAGGGAGTCTGACAGGCTCAGAGTTTATTACAACAGCAACTGCATCGTCATAGAGGGAAGTGGCTTTGATTTGGTCAGGGGCGCTGACAGGGTGCTTTACAATCTTTACGATATAATGGGGCAGAAAGAAGGGTGACGATGGAGCACTACTATTCAGAAGAGCAGACATCTGAACTGAGGATTAAAAAAATAAGCCAAAATATAAGGGGGATTAAGTTTGATTTTTACACATCATCAGGAGTTTTCTCGAAGGATAAAATTGACACTGGAACTTTGGCCCTCGCAGAAAATATGATCATTGGAAAAAATTCCAAAGTCATGGATGTTGGCTGCGGAATAGGGGTTTTGGGAATAGTGGCCGCAAAATTTTTTAATGCGGATGTTACCATGACTGACCTAAACAAGCGCGCAGTCATGCTTGCAAGGAAAAATGCCGAATTAAACAATGTTAAGGCGGAAATCTACCAGGGAAATTTATATGAAAAAATTAAAGGCAGTGATTTTGATGCCGTTGTTTCAAATCCGCCCAACACGGCAGGAAAAGAATTATGCTTTCAGCTGATTGAAGAATCAAAGAATTATCTTAAGCAAAACGGAAGCCTGCAGATTGTTGCCCGCCACAACAAAGGCGGAAAAACTTTAAGCAAAAAGATGGAAGAAGTTTTTGGAAACGTAAAAGTTATCGCAAAGAAATCCGGCTATTTTGTTTAT
>DATDYS010000019.1:0-20382 GCA_035288925.1 Candidatus Nanoarchaeia archaeon | reverse complement strand
TATTGTCCCATATGTTAATGTTAATCCGCTGCTGCTTTTGTTTGTATTATCATCAATCTATTATCTTATAGTGCTTTTCGTTTATTCCATTTTCAAATTCAGCGTGCTTGGATTCATAAAGTCATTATTTGCCAGATCACGGTCTTCTTTTTGGGAATTCTGGAGATTTTATGCGCTTAATCTTGCAATTGCGCTGATATTTTTGGCCGTAATGCTTGTGCTTGACTATATTTTGGCAAATCTGAAGCCTGATTTTGCCCCTTATGTTTTTATTGTTATGGCAATCCCTTACGCTCTGATACTGTATTCGGTTGTTAATATTTCCCAGTCTTTGTTTTGCCACGGCAATTCTTTGGCAGCTTCCCTAAAAAATGGATTTGCAATCACATTCACCGATATGAAAAGGTACAGGGAAACGGTGCTTGCCATGATAATATCTGCCGCTGCATTGTGGATTATTTTCTTCGGCATAGGGTATCTTATACAGGTTTCCACGTCAGCCAACTACGCATTATATCTGAAAACTTATTCACTTTTTGGGGAAGCCTCAAAATTGGCAATAAGCATCGTTTTTTACTTTTTGATTTTCATAAACAGAATTTCGTTTTACAAAATTACGCAGAACAAGAGTTGACCAGCTAAAAATGTTTTTCCAAAACATAAATCCGGTATTGCTGCAGCTTGGGCCTTTGCAGATAAGGTATTACGGATTGTTCTATGCCCTTGGCTTTGTGATTGCCTATTTTTTAATATATTATTTGGCAAAAAGAAAAGCGCTTCCTGTTATAAAGGATGATGTTGCTGATTTAATATTGTATTTGCTTGTCGGAGTTGTTGCCGGCTCAAGAATTATTTATGTCCTCTTCTACAATTTTTTGTATTACATCAAAAATCCATTTGAGATAATTGCCGTATGGCACGGCGGCTTAAGCTTTCACGGCGGATTGGCCGGGGCAATAATTGCGACTTATATTTTCTGCAGGAAGAAAAAAGTTAATTTCTATGACATTGCGGACATTGCAGTCATTCCTGTTGCATTGGCTTTGGCACTTGGGAGAATGGGGAATTTCATCAATGCGGAGCTGTACGGCAGGGTTACTGGCGTTTCATGGTGCGTTGATTATTCAAAAAACCAGTATGCTGCAAACATCCCAACCGGATGCAGGCATCCCTCGCAGATTTATGAGTCGCTGAAGAATTTTTTTATTTTCGCTGTTTTGTGGCTTGTCAAGGACAAGAAACTTCCGAAAGGGTTCATGTTCTGGAGTTTTGTGGCATTGTACGGGCTGCTGAGGACTTTCGTGGAGTTTTTCAGGGCGCCTGACGAGCAGATTGGGCTTATCTTTAGTTATTTTACAATGGGACAGCTGCTGAGCTTTCCGCTGTTTTTGATTGGGGCATATATGCTGTTTAGATTGAATAGAAAACAAAAATTTTGATGCATTTTTGAAACTGAATTTTATCCCAATCAAGCGGTTAGTAACATATTTAAATGAATGTTTTTTTCATATTAATATGTCAAATAACATCAAAACTCTGGGGGCAGTGCTTGTCGGGTTTTCTTTGATACTCTTATTTACCCTTGTTTACATAAAAATACATGTGGACAAAGAAGGGGCGCTGCTGTGCGACGCGTTTACCCAAAATAATTGGGATATGTCGCAATGCCCTGCGCACAATCCCAAAACATCGTGGGTGGTATTGCTTTCCTTTGGAATCGGGTTTTTTATGCTTGGCACAGGAATCTACATGCTGTTTTTCCACAAGGCTATTGCGCATGAGGCCAAAAAAGAATTCAGGCACGTTGATTTGTCAAGGCTAAATGATGATGAAAAAAATGTTTATAACACTATAAAAAACAAGAGCGGCTCTGCCTATCAGAGCGATATCATTAAAGAAACCGGATTCAGCAAGGTTAAGGTTACAAGAATTCTTGACAAGCTCGAAACTAGCGATATTATTGAGAGAAAAAGAAGGGGAATGACAAATATTATTGTGCTGAAGTAAATATTTCTAAATAAATCTAGTTTTTTGCTTCTGAAACTAGTTTCATCGCTATCTTATAAAGCTGTTTCAAAAACCATAGTTCTACATTTGTTAATCGGAGGAATAAAATGTTCACAACACGGGGAAAAATAATTTTTGTGTTTTTGGCGGTTTTATTGGCTGCAGGTGTCATGTTTGCAGTTGCAATGATGTTGAAAGACTCTGATGGAATGAATTCCAATAAAATTCCAACTGGAAATCTGCTAAGCCTGTCAGACTATCCTGATGATGTAACTGTAATGTTTTTGTGCCCGTGCTGCGGCCAGGTTTTGGACAGAAAAAATATCTGCTGCGGAATGGCGGGCGACATGATAAAATATATTGACTCATTGACCGCTTCGGGCATTTCAAAAGATGAAGTGATAATGAAAACTGTAGAGAAATATGGCATAAACTCGGTTGTTGAGTCAAAAAGGGCAGTGATACAGGCGGCGCTTGAGAAGCGAAATCCTTCTGCTTTTCCGCAGGGTAAGCTTTCATTTTCGGGCGCAGTCGGGCAGAAAGCCCCAGATTTCACGCTTGAGAGCATTGAAGGAAAAACTATGAAGCTCAGCTACTATAAGGGAAAAAATATCGTGTTGTTTTTTAACGAGGGCAGCATGTGTTATCCTTCCTGCTGGAACCAGATAGCTGAGTTTGGGAATGATGAAAGATTCAACAATGATAATGCGATTGTGTTTTCCATAACACCGGACCAGAGGGATGAATGGCAGAAAATAGTGCAGAAAGTGCCAAAGCTTGCAAATTCAAAAATTTTGTTTGACTCAGCAAGAACAGTTTCATCGGCTTATGATGTTTTAAACCTTCCCTCATCAATGCACAAGGGCTCATATCCCGGCCATACTTATTTTATAATTGACAAGGAGATGGTTGTGCGCTATGTGTTTGACGACCCTAGAATGGGAATACAGAACGACAGGATTGCCGGCGAGCTGAGCAAGATTGCCGCGAGCGGGTGATTAAATGGAAGTTCTGATAGCCGCATCTTTGATATCAGCGTTCATTGCAGGAATTGCTGCCTTGTTTGCGCCGTGCTGCATAACGGTGCTTTTGCCTTCTTATCTTGGCTCGATTTTCAGGCAGAAAAGGACAGTTTTTGCAATGACATTTGTCTTTTTCCTTGGAATATTAAGCGTATTCCTTCCTCTCGGGCTTGGAATGGCATGGCTTGGCTGGGCGCTCAGCCAGTATCATGATATAATATACACTACCGGGGGAATATTTTTATTGCTGCTTGGAGCCTCAATTTTGATAGGAATCCATTTTTCAATGCCCTTTTCAATTCACCCAACAAACAAGATAACCGGAGCAGGATCTGTTTACGTTTTGGGAATATTTTCGGCGTTTGCAACGCTTTGCTGCGCGCCGGTTCTTGCAGGAGCGCTTGCGCTTTCAGTGCTCCCCGGCTCGATATTTTGGGGCGGGCTTTATTCCATAGTTTATGTGCTTGGAATGGTTGCGCCTTTGTTTGTGATAGCTTACTTTATGGACAAAACTAATATGGGACAGAAATTAGATTTTCTAAAAAAACCTATTTCATATCCCATAGTTGGCAGGAAGGTTGAACTAAGGCTTGTTGATGTTTTGTCTGGGGTCACTTTTTTTCTGATGGGCATATTCATCCTTTACCTTACAATGGCAGGCAAGCTTGCAATGCAGGGAAGCGATTACCAGATGGCAATCAATATTTACATGGAAAATATTACGAATGGAATAAATTCATTTTTATTGAAGAATCCCCTGGCTGTTTGGGCTTTTGCTGTGGTGATAATTGCTGTTTTTGTATTCCGGTTTTTTGCGAGAAAAAAGAAGGCACAAACAAAAGTTTAAATATATCCCTTACCATAAAGATGCCAGAACTGTATAACTTAAATATTTGAGGTGGAATTGTGGGAAAAGGAAAAAGCAAGGGATGCTGCTGAACAGGCACATTTTTTTGAACAAAAAAAGGTGAAATGATGAAAAAGCTTGAAGGGAAGGTTGCCATAGTTACTGGTTCCGATAGGGGGATAGGGAGAGGAATTGCCCTGTCGCTTGCAAAGGAAGGATGCAAAATAGTTGTCAACAGCCATAAAAATGCAAAAGAGGGAAACGATGTTGTTTCTGAAATAAAAAATCTCGGAAGCGATGCTCTTTTTGTAGTTGCTGATGTTTCAAACGAAAGGCACGTAAGGAATTTGGTTAAAAAGGCTGTTAGGAAATTCGGCAAGTTGGATATTTTAGTGAATAATGCTGGAATTTTGGTTATGGGGACAATTTTAACACTGACTGAAAAAGACTGGAACAGGCAGATGGATGTCAACCTGAAAGGCAATTTTCTTTGCACAAAATATGCAGCGCAGCAGATGGTAAAGCAGGGAAAAGGCGGCAGGATAATTAATATTTCATCAATTGCAGGATTAGTTGGATTCGCAGGCATAAGCGCTTATTGCGCTTCAAAGGGCGGAGTTACGGAACTGACAAGGGAGGCTGCGCTGGATTTTGCACAGTACGGGATTACTGTCAATGCAATAAATCCAGGGGTAATCCAGACAGACATGACAAAAGGAATGCTCGATGATCCGGCTACAAAGAAGAATTTTATGGAGAATACCCCCGTTGGAAGAGTTGGCAGGCCAGAGGACATCGGGAATGCAGCTTTGTTTTTGGCTCTTGATGATTCCAGTTTTATAACTGGGCATAACCTGGTTGTTGACGGCGGATGGACCGCAAAATAAAAGGTGAACAAATTGAACAAAAACAAAGTAAAAATGCAGCTGGTTTTGATATCGCTGATGCTGGTTATTTTTTCAGCGGCAGCTTATTCTGCAGAAGATGAATTTGCGGAAGCCAAGAGCCTGATTGATACAAAAACTCCCTGCTTGCAATTGTCAGAGAGCCAGATGGAACTGATTGGAGACTATTACATGGAGCAGATGCATCCGGGAACTGCCCATACTGCGATGGAGCAGATGATGGGCGGCGAGGGCTCAGAAAGCTTAAGGCTGATGCACATTGCGATTGCGAAAAGAGTTTACTGCAATGATTATAGCAGCTCTGCCAATTATGGCATGATGGGATTTGGAATGGTGGGCAATAGAAACGGAGGAATGATGAATATGGCATTGAGCGGTATGATGGGTTCTGGGACGATGGGAGGATACAGCTACGGGCTTGGATATTGGAGTTTTGTAAATGTGCTGTATCTACTTTTGCTGGTAGGGCTTATAGTTTTGGTATATCTATGGATTGTAAAAATTTGGAGAGGCTTGAAAATCGGTAAAGGCAGTAAAAAGTAGTGAAATATGTACCAATATAAAAAAGAAGTAAACTTGAGCTATGATCGGGCAGTTGCACGGGCCAGGGAAAGGCTGCAAAAAGAAGGGTTTGGGGTACTAACTGAAATTGATGTAAAATCGACTTTGAAGAAAAAGCTTGATGTTGATTTTGATGACTACATAATTTTGGGGGCGTGCAATCCGCCGTTTGCTTACAGGGCGCTGCAGGCGGAGCAGGATTTGGGCCTGATGCTGCCGTGCAATTTGATTGTGTACTCGCATAAAGGCAAAACTTTTGTTGCAGCAATAAAGCCGACAGTCCAGATGGAAAAAATTGGAAATGTGAAATTGAAGGAAGTTGCTGTGCAGGTTGAAGAAAAATTAAAAAAAGTTGTGGATTCATTATAATTTTAAATTAAAATTAATAATTAGGGGGGACCAAATGGAAAAACTAAAACCAAACGTTGTGGCGTTGTCGCTGGGATTGACATCTGTTATTTTGTATTTATTGTGCTTGATTTTTGTGTCGGTAATTCCGATTGGAATGATGGGGGCTTTTGTGAATAACCTGCAGCACAGCATGGACTTTACCGGGATGATGACTCAGAACATTAATTTTATAGGATCCCTGGTCGGGATAATTGGGTGGTTTATAATATCAGCAATAAGCGGATACATATTTGCTGTGGCATATAATTGGACTGCGGAAAAATTAAGGTAAATATGGCAAAAAATCTGAAGGAAAAATTTATCGGAGCTAGCGGGAGCGTTTCAGGGGCTGCAAGCGTGCTTGGCTCGTGGCAGATATGCCACAGCCTGTGCCTTGGGTTAATTGCGCTTCTCGGAGTTGTTGGAATAACCGTTACGGGAATGCCCCTTTTTTTCCTGACAAATATCGCGGTTCCCATGTGGACAATCGCCGTTTTGCTGCTGGCCGTTACAATCATAGTTTACACGCAGAAGAAATGCATTTCAAAAAATCTGATTATATTTAATTCAGGGCTTATTTTGGCAGGAACTCCTTTTCAATCAGTGCAGAAATTTTCTGCCTATTTTTGGGTTGTTGGCGGATTAATTGCAGCATGCGGAATATTTTTGTTTGTTAAGGATAAAATAAAAGGGAAAAAGTGCGAGCATGAAAAGTGATTACATTATCTACGGAATTTTGGGAGTTGCCTTGGTTATTTTGGCTTATACCCTCCTCACTTTGGTTGATGGCAATGACCCATCTCAGAAAATCCCGCAAGCCCAAAATGAAAATTCAAAATTTCAAGCGGTAACTTCGGGAAACACGGACCCCGGGAATGCCCAGATTGACTTGACCCCAAAAGGAGCCGAGAACGGACAGCTTAAGGTTGATTTCGCAATCAATACACATTCAGTAACTTTAAGCGAGTACGATTTAACCAAGGTTACAACATTGGAATATGGCGGAAAGAAAATTAATCCAATATCTGCGCCTGCTCTTGAGGGGCATCATAATTCCGGAGTTTTGACATTCAATGTTGGGCAGGATATAACTAAATTCAAGATAACTATTGTCGGGATTCCCAGCGTGCAGGAAAGGGTATTCGAGTGGGGTTAAATTAATTTTTTTTAAGAATGGCGACAGATACAGTCTGCGGGATGGAAATTGATGGGAAGGAAGTGAAATTCAGTACTGTGAAGAATAATAAAAAATACTATTTCTGCAGCAGAAACTGCTATGAAAAATTCCAGAAAAATCCGTCAAAATATATTAATTCAGAATTACCAAAAAATAAATTATTAAAGCTAAAACCCAATAATGAAAAATCAACAAACAACAATCAAAACATTCAAAAAACTTCAGTATCAATTTCCGGCATGCACTGCGCTTCTTGCGCGAATACGATTGAAAAATCACTTAAAAAGACCAATGGGGTCATTAATGCAAATGTCAATTTCGCTTCTGAGAAAGCAAGTGTCGAGTATGACGGAAATGAAATTAATGAGGATTCACTTAAAAAAATAATCAGGAAAACAGGCTATAAAGTCATTGAGAATAAATCCGGGAATTGGGAAATTTCTGAATTAAGATTGAAAGTCATAGGAATGGACAACCCGCATTGCGTTGGAACTGTCGGGAATGCGCTTAATCTCCTCAAGGGGATTATTTCAAAGGAACTTTTGGCCAATGAGCGTGCTTTTATCAGATATGACCCTCAGCTTACAAGCCTTGATGAAATAAAAAAAGCCATAAGGCAGGCTGGCTATGAGCCGGTGGAGCAGGCAGCACAAAGCGCTGACAGGGAAAAAGAGGCAAGGGAAAAGGAAATAAAAATCCTTAAAAGAGATGTAATCCTGGGATTTGTCCTGAGCATACCAATTTTTATCTTATCTTTTCCCGAATGGTTTAAGATAACACTGCCATTCCATAATTATATTCTTCTCCTGCTGGCAACTCCTGTGCAGCTGGCGCTCGGCTATCGTTTTTACACAGGAACTTGGATTGCATTAAAAAACAAGACAGCAAACATGGATACTTTGATAGCTGTGGGAACATCTGCAGCTTACATTTATAGCACGCTTGTTACTTTTTTTCCCTTGGCATTTGGAAACCAGCTCTATTTTGATACCTCATCTGTAATAATAACCTTTATTTTGCTTGGAAAATATTTCGAGGCGCTGACGAAGGGGAAAGCATCGGAAGCGATAAAAAAGCTGATTGGCCTGCAGGCAAAAACTGCAACAGTCGTAAGGGGCGGAAAAGAGATAGATGTGCCAATTGAAGAGCTGCAGATCGGCGATGTTTTTATAGTCAAGCCGGGGCAGAAGATTGCAACAGACGGCGTCGTTGTTTTTGGGGATTCCCATGTGGATGAGTCAATGATAACCGGAGAAAGCATGCCCGTTTCAAAAAAATTAAATGACAAGGTTGTAGGGGCAACGATAAATAAGAACGGCATGCTAAAAGTCAAGGCATCCCAGGTCGGGAGCGAAACAATGCTTGCCCAGATAATCAAGCTTGTCGAGGATGCACAGGGCTCGAAAGCGCCGATACAGAGGCTTGCTGACAGGGTCGCTGGAATTTTTGTTCCCATTGTAATTCTTATTGCAATAGCATCGTTTTTGTTTTGGTATTTTATTGCCCCAAGCTTTATGGTGATAAGTGCGCCTTTCCTGTTTTCGTTTTCAATTTTTGTCGCTGTTTTGATAATTGCGTGCCCCTGCGCCCTTGGGCTTGCAACACCGACTGCGATAATGGTCGGCACCGGAAAAGGGGCGGAGAATGGCATTTTGATTAAGAATGCGGAAGCGCTTGAAACGGCGCATAAATTAACAACAATTGTTTTTGACAAAACCGGCACTTTGACTAAAGGGAAGCCGGAAGTTACCGATGTTACAGCTCTTGACGGCAAATTTATTGAAAATGACATTATAAAATTTGCCGCCATTGCGGAAAAAAATTCAGAGCACCCTCTCGCGGAATCAATTGTAAATTATGCAAAATCAAGGAAAATACAATTTCCAGGATCATCTGATTTTGAGGCAATAAGCGGAAAAGGAGTTATTGCAAAACATAAAAATTATCAAATTCATGTCGGGAATGACAAATTAATCGGCCAATTTAAAATTAAAATTAATGATGAAACAAACAACAAAATAAGCGAACTTGAAGGACAGGGAAAAACAACAGTAATTCTTGCTTTGAATAAAGAAATAGTGGGATTGATTGCCATTGCAGACACTCTAAAGGAAAATTCAAAGGACGCGATAGATGAATTAAAAAAGATGGGAATTGAAACCGTAATGATTACGGGCGACAATGAAAGGGTTGCAAAATCAATTGCATACCAGGTTGGAATTGACAAGGTGATTGCAGAAGTTCTGCCGCAGGACAAGGAAAACGAAATCAAGAAGCTTCAGGAGCAGAAAAAAATTGTTGCGATGGTTGGTGACGGAATAAACGATGCTCCTGCCTTGGCTGCAGCAGATGTTGGCATTGCAATAGGCGCAGGGACTGATATTGCGATTGAGACGGGCTCGATAATTCTAATCAAGAACGATTTAAGGGATGCCGTCAAGGCAATCCGGCTGAGCTCTTATACAATCAAAAAAATAAAACAGAACTTGTTCTGGGCGTTCTTCTACAATGCTGCTGGAATTCCGATAGCTGCCGGAATTTTGTACCCTTTTTTCGGCTTCCTCTTGAACCCGATGATTGCCGGAGCAGCTATGGCCTTTTCCTCGGTTTCGGTTGTTTCCAACAGTTTGCTGATGAGGAAGTGGAAAGGGTAAACCATCGTTGAAAAAAGCGCGGCACATTTATCTTTGCGGGTATTGATTTTAAGATTCTGATTTTATACAATCCCAATTCGGCGTGCAAGTTTCTGGGTTGCAGCCTTTAAATTCCTGCTTAAGCCCTGTCGCGCACATCAAGTCAACGCCTATGCAGCTTACATTTTCCCCTCTGCCTTTGCAGCATTGGGTATTTTGCTCATAGCATTCTCCATGTTTTGCCGGGCATTCTCCTCTGTAATATGCCCACTCCTCGCACTCTGTCCCGTCTGGCAAAGTGCATATGCCATACTGGCCATTTTGCCCGTCTACAATGCTAAGCTTGCCGCCTTTGTCGATGCAATTGACGGATGCGGGGTTTGCAACCTGAGCATTCTCATTTTTTCCATTGTCATTAACTACACCGGTTTGGGTGCATGCACTCAAAAAAATAATCAAGAGAAAAAATCCAAACATTAAGCTGACTATTTTCTTCATAATCTAATCTTATTTATCTAATATATAAATATTATTGTTATTGATTCAATTTTTACAAAAAGCAACCTATTTAAACCCATTATTCCCTCTTCAGGCCATGCCGAAACACAGCGTTTCAAGGACGATGTCCACGCAGCATCCGGACAATGTAACCAATCCTTTTTTCTCCGACAGCTCCGAGCTTGGAGGGGAAGATGAGATAAAGGAAGTTTTTTACGCTTTCTCGCATATTCACTCCAGGGAGCAGCTGTGGGACTGCGAGGGAAAGGAAGTTGACAATTTTGTTGTTAAAAAACTGCTGACAAAATATGAAACATATTTCAAAAAACATACCCTTGGAAAAGATGTTTTTCTCACGCTGAGGGTTCCAAACCCTTCTGTAGAAAAAAATGAGGCAAAAATTTTGCTGGAAACGCTTGAAAGCATTCCGAGAAACTTCGATGCGGCAAAATTATTTTATGGTGATGGGGTTGCGCCTATTTTTGAAATTGCGCTGCCGATGACAACTGACTACCGGGAGCTTACTAGGATTGCTAAGTATTACAAAACTTATGTTGTCGGAAAACAGCATGATAAGCTCGGCGATGACATGACGATAGCGCAGTGGATTGGGAAATTCCAGCCGGAGAATTTGAGGATAATCCCACTCATAGAGGACAAGGATACAATTCTTAACTGCGACAGAATCGTTGAAGGATTTCTAAATGAGGAAAAGGTTGAGGATTACCAGAGAGTCTGGCTTGCAAGAAGCGACCCGGCGCTGAATTACGGCAATCTCGCAACAGTTCTGATGCTTAAAGTTGCATTTCAAAAGCTGGGGCAAGTGCAGGATAAATTATCAGTTGATATTCTTCCGATTCTGGGATGCGGCTCTGCTCCATTTAGAGGAAATTTCAAGCCCACCAATATCAAGAACTGCGTTCAGGGATACCCGAGCGTGCACACTTACACTTTGCAGTCCGCATTCAAGTATGATTATAATATAAAGGAGGTCAATGGCGCAGTTGAGTTCCTGAACGATTCAAAGCCCGGAAAGCCTGTCGCCGTTGATGAAAAAAAATGCGTGTCCATAACTGACAAATTGATGGGGGAATACCGCAAGCAGGTGAAGCTTGTTGTCGAGCACATAAACAACATTTCCCCGTACATTCCGTCAAGGAGGAAAAGAAAGCTCCATATCGGACTGTATGGCTACTCAAGAAACATTGGAGAATTGAAATTGCCCCGTGCAATTACTTTTTGTGCCGCGCTTTACTCTTATGGCATGCCTCCTGAAATTCTTGGCTTGAATGCGCTTGAAGGTAAAGACATGGACTATATCAAGGATATTTATGCCAATTTTGACAATGATTTAAGAGACTCGCTGCAATATCTGAATGAGGACAATCTTCACATTTTTCCAAATGAAATTGTGGAGAAAATCAATAAAATAAAAAAGATGGTTGATTTTGAAGTGAATGAAAAGCACAAGAAAGTGACTTCGATAATTCTTGAGGATTTGAAGAAAAAGGATTATAGGTTACTGACTGAAAATATAACAAGAGCTGGATTTATCAGGGGATTTTTGGGGTAATTAATTTTGACGTAAATGACTCTAAAAAATTTGCAACTTTTGTTTTCAAAATATACGGCGCTGGGGACGGGACTCTCAACAAGTTCCGTATTGGTATTTGAACCCGTGTGGTACTTGGGAAAATACCAACTAGTCTTGAGCTAGCCGCGTTGACCGTGCTCCGCCACCCCGGTTCTGCCGATAATCATAAGTTTTATATATCTGTCCAGCTATTTTAGCTATACTTGGGAAAGTACCGATTGGTTTTTGAGTCCAGCGTTGACCGGGCTCGACCATTCTTTTTTATTTTAATATTGCAGGAATTCTTTCTTTAAATAGTTCATGTGGAAATGTCCAGTGTCTAGTGGTTGTTGTGCATATTGAAAATAAGTTAAGTTATATCTGGCAGACTTTACAGCCCAAGTAATTTAACAGAAACCCTTAAAAAGGGCTTAATATACTAAAGTGTAGAGTAATTTGTGAAAACCGCATTATTATTTTTTGTTTTAGCCGGTTAAGAAGAGCAGAAGTATACCTTGATGACAACAGTCCTTGGTCAAAAATTAACGGGATATTTCTGGAAAGAATTACGCCAATTGGACATTAGCCGGTCAACAAGCAGAATATTATTAATTGCGTTGTCGGCTATCTTGACAGCTGCAAAGCGGCTGCCAATAGAATCAGTGAGGTATAAAAATGATATCAGGCATACATTTACATCCAGAGCTAAAGAAAGCATTTGAGGAGATGGGATTCTCTGAGATGACAGAGATACAGCAGAAGGCAATCCCTTTAATACAGCAGGGAAAAGATGTTATCGGGCAGTCGCAGACCGGCTCCGGAAAAACAGCGGCTTTTGGATTTCCAATTCTTGAAAAGATAAGCCACAATGCGGGGCTGCAGACTTTGATACTTGTCCCTACGAGAGAGCTGTGCGAGCAGGTTTCAACGGAGATGAGAAAATTTGCAAAGCATAAAAAAATGAACATATACGCAATTTACGGCGGCGTTTCAATCAACCCTCAGTTCGGCATGATAAGGCAGGCTGACGTTGTTGTCGGGACGCCTGGAAGAATACTTGACCACCTGGAAAGGGGCACAATCAATTTTAATAAAGTGAAAATTCTTGTCCTTGACGAGGCGGACAAGATGTTCGAAATGGGATTCGTTGATGATGTGAGAAGAATAATCTCCCAAACGCCAAGAGAGAGGCAGACCTTGCTCTTCAGCGCAACCATGTCGCAGCAGGTTCACGAGGTCGTGAGAAACTACATGAAAAATCCTGAAAAAATCAAGGCCCAGGTTTATGTTGAAGAAAGCAAGATGGAGCAGTTTTTCTATTCAGTGCCTTCACGTGATAAATTTTCATTGCTGGCGCATATCCTGAAGCATGAAGCCCAAGGAATTACAATTATATTCTGCGCGACAAGAAACAGGGTTGATGTAGTCAGCAAAAACCTTTACAAGCAGGGGATACAGGCGCTAAGCCTGCACGGCGGACTGAGCCAGAACAGAAGGAAACAGTCAATTGATGCTTTCCACCGGGGAGAAGTCAGCGTTCTTGTTGCAAGCGACGTAGCTGCAAGGGGGCTTGATATCAAAAATGTCAGCCACGTCATAAACTATGATTCGCCAAAAACTTCAAAAGAGTACATCCATAGGATTGGAAGGACTGCAAGAGCAGGAAGCGAGGGAAAAGTCATTTCGCTGATTGCGGAGCAGGACCATGATAATTTTAGGAGCGTGCTTTCAGATAGGTCAATTGTAGTCCAGCAGGTTCAGCTTCCTGATTTTGAGAAGATTTCGTTCGTTGCAGCTGCCAGAGAGCACGGCAGGGGCGGCGGATTTCACGGAAGGCCAAGTTACAGGAGAGGCTACGGCTCCCAGCCTGGAAGGGGCAGCTACGGCCACGGGCATAGGGAGAGCAGAGGGCATTCTTCTGATGGTGAAAGGAGCGGCGAGAGAACCAGCGAAAGGAACAGCCACGGCAGCTCATACCAAGGGCACAGGCCACGCAGCTCATTTTCAAGGCCGCATGAAAGAAGGTTCAGGTAGAATAATTTTAATTTTTTAATTTTATTTTTGTTCCAAGAGCTTTGTTTTGGCTGGTATTTATTTTGTTGAATCTTTTATTTTCTTCCTTCTTTTGTGCCCCACATAGAAATAAGCTGCAAGTACGGCGGCAATAAAAAATACAAGTAAAAACCCATTGATGTACCTTGATGCCACTTTATAAGCCTTCCCGAAAATGTAGCCTACCAGGGAAAAAAATACCCCCCAGCTGATTCCACCCGCAATATTATAAAAAAGGAATTTTTTGAATGGCACTTTTGAAGAGCCCGCAACAAAAGGCGCAAATGCCCTGGTAATTGAATTAAACCTCCCTATTATCATTGTTTTGCCCGTGTACTCGTTCATTAATTCTTTTGTCCTTTTGAAATACTCTTTCTTAAAGAAGAAATATTTTCCATAATCCCTGATAAAAGAATACCCATATTTCCTTCCCAAAATATAACCTACTAAATCCCCAATTATTGCGCCTAATGAGGCCAATATCATAATATAATACAAATTCAGCAAATCCAATTTGGCGAAAAACCCGCCGATAATTACAATTGTCTGCCCGGGAATAAATATGCCGAAAAAAGGCGTTGCTTCGAGCAGCGCTGAAAGAAAGACTATTGGATAGCCCCACAGCTGCAGGACCGGAATGGGCATGCTTAATATTTTATCAGTTATTTTCATAGAATCAGACAACTGAACAGGGTATTTAAATTTATATGGGAAAGTTTTAAAAAACACCTTAGAATGCGCTTATTATGGAAGATAATCACAAAATCGTATCGTCTTTCTATAAGTATGTAAAAATAGAAAATCCTGCTGAATTTCAAAGGCAGCATCTCGAATTTTGCCTATCCATTGGCTTGAAAGGAAGGATTTTGTTGGGGGATGAAGGAATTAACGGCTCTGTTTACGGCGCGAGAGATACGGTTGAAAAATATAAATCAGAATTGAGAAAAAATCCCCTGTTTTCAGATATTGAATTCAAGGAGCAAATCTCGGAGAAGCCGGCTTTTAGGAAAATGTTTGTCAGGGTTAGGAAAGAAGTCGTTAATTCCGGCATTCAGGTTGATCTGAAAAACACCGCTACATTCATAGAACCATCAAAACTAAAGGAGTGGCTTGACAACAATGAAGATATCGTGCTTGTTGACATGAGAAATGATTACGAAGCAAAGATTGGGAAATTTAAAAATGCGGTTGTTTTGCCTATGAAAAATTTTAGGGAGCTGCCAAATGCTGCCAGGGAAATTGAAAATCTGAAAGGCAAAAAAATTGTAACTTACTGCACTGGCGGCATACGATGCGAAAAAGCTTCGGCTTTCCTGAAAGAGAATGGATTTACTGATGTTTATCAAATTAAAGGCGGCATTTTAAAATTCGGCGAAAAGTTTCCAGACACCTATTGGGAAGGAAAATGCTTTGTTTTTGATGACAGGATTGCAATTGATTTGAACAAAAAAAATAAAGAAGCTTTAACAGAATGCGAATGGTGCGGGAAGAAATGCGATGATTACCTGAACTGCCACAATCTTGACTGCGACAAGCTTTTTATTTGCTGTGAAGAATGCAAAGTAATCCATAATAAAAGCTGTTCCGGAGAATGCAGCAGCACAAATAAGAGGAGAAAAGAAGTTGATTTAATAGAATAAAAAAAATGACACACTCCTAAAATAAATCCAGCTAAAGCTGGGGGTTTCTCACGCAAACCATTTTACTTAAACTTTTTCCTCTTGCGAGGTCGCTACGCTAAAAGTTTAATGTATGGTTCGCTAACACGAGAAACACCCTAACAATACGAGCAACCAACTTTAAAATGAGGTGGTCGCAATGACTAAAAACAAATATCCGCACTTCAATCCAGGAGTGTACAAAATAGAAAGTAAAATAGCAATGGTGAGAACATCCCATCATTGCAAGTTTAACATCAACTATCATATTATTTGGATTCCAAAGTACAGGAAGCCAATTTTGGTAGGCAAAGTAAGGGAAGTTCTAAAAACAATTATTGATGGGCAATGCCAAGAATTGAGTTTAAACAATCTTGCTTTGGAGATAATGTCAGACCATCTGCATTTGTTTGTAGGCGCAAAGCCGACAGCAACGCCTTTCAAGATAATTCATAAGTTAAAGGGTAATACCTCCATTCAATTAAGGAGAGTATTTCCGGATTTGAAATACTTGGGATACAAACAGCATTTCGGAAAAGGCTTTGATGCTCTTTGGGCAAGAGGATATTACTGCGGTTCTGCTGGGCACGTTTCGCAGGAACAAGTCAAGCGTTACATTCAAGAGCAGATGGGTAAATCTGTTTTTGAGTATGATATTTATGGTTGTCCTACGAACTTGAAAGGTCAATTAAAGATAGGAGATTTTACAGGAATTTAAGCTATACTAAAATTTAGTAATAAACTCTATAAGTTAGTAACTGATATATTATAGCAATCACAAAAAACAAGAATGGCACAGCTACAATCCACGCAAAGAAAAATCCTATTGCTGTAAGAACTTCTTTTGCACTGTGCGCTCTTCCAACGTAAAATAGTGTTCCTATCAATGAAAAGAATGCTAACACAAGAATCAACGCTTTGAAATACCCAGCCTTAACAAAAAGTGAGCCAATCACAAAACTAAAGAATAATGCAAATGATAAAAAGCTGAAACCAATTGCCCTCCATATATGGAATTCTTTCATTGCTTTCAACTGTTGAGCTTGAGTTGTTTCGTTCATATTCTCTGTATATCTATACATTCCGTATATTAGTGCTGCAAACAACACTAAGGCGAATAGAATTTCAAAAATATAAAGTTTAAATATACTTTCAGCATATTTACCCTTAACAATCAATGAATTTCCTGCATCGAGATTTGTTCTTTCCTCAACTAAACCACGTGAATATTGTAATGCCGAGAATAATCTTTGATAATCAGACGGATTTTTAATATCAATAGAACGGACATCTTCTCCCATGCTTGTAGCACTAATGCTCTTAAACATTCCAAATCCGCCAAAAGTTCGCTCTGTTTTAGTGCCAGCAATCACCAAATTGCTGTCAGTAACTATAGAAACTCTGACATTTTCGCTCATTACAGGCACTTTTAAAGTTTCAAATGCAAATGAATTGTAAAATCCTTGACTGACTCCGCCTACATATTTATATTTTAACAATAATTTTGTTGATGCTCCTGTTGCAACTTTTTCAATTGGAATTTCTAAAACGTTTCCATTCTTGACTATTTGGCCTTTATCCAAAAGCTTGAAGTCTTTATTGTAATCATAATCGTTGTAATACGGGTTATTATTACACTGCTCTTCGTATCGCATACATTGGGAACTGAATGCTTTGCATCTCTCTTGCCACGAAGAGCATTGGTTTGTAGTTTTATCAAAGTTGTTGCAGATTACTTCTGTGCCCCCTGTACATACTTGCTGGTAGTCTGTGCATATTTGATTACATGTTTTACCACCACCTACAGCTTGCACAACTTCAAAAACTTCAACACTTCCTCTCGGAATTTCAATTTTTATAGCATCAAGACTTTGATTGTTAAATCCTTTGTTAAAAATATTGAAAGCAACATAAACAGTAGCTGCTCCGCTTTCATCGAAAGTAGCTTGATACCATTGGTTTTTGACCGTATAATCTTTGTAATCGGCATTATAAGAGAATACGCTAGTCGAAAAAATACAAATCAAGACAACAAAAAGTATCAAAAGATTTTTTGTTTTGCTCATTTTAAATTAAGTTCGATAAGGAAATATTTAAACATTATCATAACTTCAATATACTTTGAAGTTACCACTATTTAAGCTTTGCTAATTTGAATTTGCTAATAGATTGTTGAATTCTATATTTATACGAGAATTGTTGGGTTATCGCTATGAAGTTGTTGAATGACATAGCGTTTATTAAAAGAGCAAAAAATAGGATCAAAGTATTCAAAGAATTAGGCAGCACTTTGATGCCATCCGAACTTGTAATTAAAATTTATGGCAAAAATTCAAACACCTATTTTAACATCGTTTCTAGAGCTTTAAGCGAACTCGCTAATGCAAAACTTGTTAAAGTTGTAAATCCAAAATCTAGAACTGGAAGGCTATACACTTTAACAAACAAAGGAAAGAAAGCTCTCAATTTATTGAAAAATCTGTAATGAAACTACAACCTCACAAAGCAACGAACAGAAAGTATATTAAATGTATTTACTGCTTCCGCCTCTAGCACAAATACGACAAGGAGGCGACGGGCTTCATCCCACAGATAAATCAGTGGGTATTCGCCCTACTATTTTATAATACGGGCTGGCCTAAGCTTTTTGTTGATTCTGCCATTCTGCTTTTTCTCAGGCTTTGTGCGTTTTCACTTTAATAGAGATTTTTCCAAAAGATTAAAAAACTCTGAAAAACCTAAAAAGAATTAAAGGCCAATCAAGCAGGGATTGGGCTATTTTACCATCTCAGCAGGGCTTCCTTCGGCTCAAGCGGGATTACTGTAACTTCTTTAGGGCTTTATTTCATTTGAGCGAGAACAACCTACTCCCCAATTACCTTCACCAAAACCCTTTTCTTCCTTCTACCGTCAAATTCAGCGTAATATACCTGCTCCCACGGGCCGAAGTCAAGCTTTCCCGCAGTAATTGCGCAGACAGCTTCCCTTCCCATTACAGTGCGCCAGAGATGCGCATAGGCATTGTCTTCCCCGGTCAGATTATGCCTGTAAAGGCTTACGTCAGTGGGCGCGAGCTTCTTCAGCCATTTCTGGAAATCCTCAATCAATCCAGATTCTGCATCGTTGATATAGACAGAAGCGGTAATGTGCATCGCATTCACAAGGACAATCCCTTCCTTAACTCCAGATTTTGTAACCAATTCCTGCACTTTATCCGTAATATTGATGAATTCAATTGTTTCCTTTGTGTCAAACCAAAGGTATTGGGTTAAAGCTTTCATTTTATGAACAATACACCTTCCTTATTTTTAAAAGCCCTGTCACCCGTAACAAACTTAAGCCCATTTTCAAGCGAATAAATATACCCTACGGCATCAAAAATGGACAAATTCTCTTTTTTGTTGTCAGCCCTGTACTTCAATGATTTTATCAAAACGTTCCTGCTTACATTCCTGTAGAAGCTTTCCAGCTTCTTTAGCCAGTATCTTGCAAGGTCTTCATTTCCCTCTTTATAAAGGAATAAATAAAACTCTGCAATGGTCAAATCCGTTATAACAAAATCCTGATTGAGAAGCCCTGTAAAGTCCGGATTATTCCTGCCTATCTCAACCAGCGCATAAGTGTCAAGGCAAAGCATTTTAGATGAACTTGCTTTCTTTTCCCCTTAATTCCTTCAGAATCTGGCTTGTCGGCTTTTTCAGCTTCAGCGGCTTCAATGCGCCGAACAGCTCCTTTAAGGGATTCTCCGCGGGCTTTATGTCTATAGCGATGTCCTGATTCTCCCTGAGCCTAAGTTCCCTTACAACATCCTTTGGAATCCTTACGCCCAAAGAATTGCCCCATTTCCTTGTTTTAGTTATCATCTTGTATAATTAATTATACATAAGGTATAATTATATTTAAAGGTTGCGGTTTTTGAAGTTTAAAGCCAACAATGGCACTGGTCGGGCCGGGGTTGCGCCGTCCGGGCAGCCCGACGACGAGCATAGCGAGGACAGTGCCATTTTTGTTGGCCATTTAAGAGTTAGTGAAATTTTTTAGGGATGCAATAACTTAGAAAAACCCTTCCAGGCTCTTCTGCTCCCTGTGCTGCATGATATCATCCTTTGTATAGCCGAACACTGAAAGTATCTTTTCAACAGAGGGCACGACCTGGTTCTCTATGTAATAGCTGGAATCGTACTCGTTGCCTTTCACTTCATCAGGCAGTTTGACGCGGCTGCTGATGGCGTCAGAGCCGGATGTGACGACATATTTTATCATAGTGCCCGGCCCGACAGAAACGCCCTGGTTCTTCAGCCTCTGTGCAGCGGCAACATGGGGCCCTTTTGAGTCATAGTCCTCAATGTTTTTCTGCAGTTGTGTAAAGATAACCACTTTCTCGACAGGAATCTCCCTGTTCCTCAAATCCCCAATCACGCTTTTAACGTACTGCAGCGCCTTATTATCATCCCTTTCCTTCAGGATAATGGAAAGCACATTTTCCTGCGCTTCTTTCGCTATAAGGCTCCAGTTCCTTCTTACTGTCTCAAAGCCCCTTATCTTCATAATGCCTTCTTCCGAGACAAGCGCATACTTCTTCTTTGCGCCGCCTTCAAAGCCCTTTGCAGACACAAATATCCCTGCAGGATAAAGGCCTTCATACTCCAGTTCCATGACTCCGGGAAGCTCGGCATTTATCCTTTCAGCAAATTTCAAAACATCTTCCTCTGTCCTGCCCTGCAAAATCAGGAATACGCTGTCCGTATCAGAATAAACCACCCTGAATCCAGAAGCCTCGGCAGAGCTAATCACTTTCCTTATGTAATACCTGCCGTAAGCGGTTGTAGATTCCGCACTTTCAAGGGAATAATAGCGCGCCCCGAAAAAGCCCAAATACCCATAGAATGAGTTTGCCAATAACTTGAGGGCGTTTGACCTTGCCGCCAAAAACTTATTGTCCTTTATCTCCTTCTTGCCCTGGTTCAAAATTTCCTTGATTCTCGTCCTTCTAGTGATTATGTCCTCGATTATTGTAGGCAAAAATCCCTTTCTCTTTGAGCAGAACCAGAAGTTTTCG
>DATDYS010000018.1:0-48751 GCA_035288925.1 Candidatus Nanoarchaeia archaeon | reverse complement strand
TTTCTTCACTTTCAGCTGGCTTTTGATGGCTTTATCGCTTATTATCGCGGAATTCCCGCTTGGGTCTTCTATAATTAATTTCTGCTTTTCTTTCCCCCACGTGATGTTCAGCAGCTTTTTCAGGAGGTTTTTTGCTTTTTTCTTTTCGGTTTCATCTTCCTCGCTGTCTCTTGCGACTTCAACCTGGTACTTGACCCGGTTAAGGATTCCTTCAACGTTTGTAACATAGCCCTGTGCCGCAGGCCCCGGTGTTATTGATGCGATATGCGGCAGCTTTACAGTCGCTTCAGAGGATTTGACAACGCGGACTTTCATATCCTCCTCGCTTGAAATCTCAAATTCATATTTTACCGGGTCCTTCCGCTCAGTCGCTTCAATATCCGCTTTATGGTATTTACAGCTGTTGCACGTCATAGAAAACATGTAGACTTTGCCGAAATAAGGCACTTCGGTATCCCTTTCTGTTAATATCAGCGTCTTCTCGCCGCACAGGGGGCACGACTGGTGCTCAAAATCACTTTCCTTCATTTCTTCTTCAGCCATGAAAATCCAATAAGGTAATTTCTTTTTATAGTTTGCGGTTTTGATTGTTCTGACGGCTAAACACATTTATTTTTATTCCTGTTATTTTCCGAAAGCATTATAAGTTTTTGTATCATTCTGCCGCCTATGACATACCAAATTAGGCCTGTTGATGCCCACATAGGTTATTTTTATCTTATCGGAACTCACACGGGAGGATTGCACTTGTCAAAAGTGGTTGGAGTAGGGCCAGACTATTTTAGATGCCGGAGTTCAGCAGGCGTTCAACAGGTGCCATTTACTGAAGTTAAGGGCTTGCTCGTTTCAAGAGACCAAATATGCACATTGCTTAATTCTGTTGACCTTAAAAAACAACTTCTGGAATTGGAGCAGATTGCCCTGCAGCAAGACTAAAATGATACCTCAGCTTCAGCAAATCTTTCATTCGCTGACAAAATCCCTGGAAGTCCTTTATGTCCTGGAAGATGCAAAGCCATGCGCAAGAATTATTGTTTTTGAAGATGAACTGGATAAAGTTACCAATTTCCTGGATGAAAATAAGCTAAGTTATTCTGTTTCAGACTTTAAAGCCATAAAACAAAACACCCAAAGCGAGTTTTACTCTGACAAATCTATAAAAATTCCTAAGGATGATTCAAGAAAAGCCAATTTTTTTGTTTATCTGTCGAAAGACAAAGATAAAGCTGAAAAGGCAAAAATTGCAGAGGAGAAAAATAATCATCTTGAGCTTGGACTGATTCTCGGCTATCCAGAATGCTGCTGTGAATTTTTCCAGAAAAATTTTGATGAGAAAAACATAGATTTGACTTTGAAAGTTCTTAAAAATTCCGGCGGCTTTGAATTTTCATTCTACAATAATATTGCTGCACGGCATTTTGACATTTCGTTATTAAGCCATTTTCCGCACAGCTTTGGATGCAGCCACTCAATTGAAATTGCAAAAAATAATCTTAAAATTGTTCATAAACATTCAAAAGAGCTTGCAGAAATGTTTTCCGGCGTTTTGAAATCCGCTGTGATTTATACAATGGACGAAGGAATATTTTTGTTAAGAAGGTACAAGAGAAACAATGATAAATTAATCTATGGCGATGTTGTAAGCACTGCTAAAAGCAAATTATACTTTCTTGTTTCTTCAAATAATAAATTAAAAATAACAGACAAAAATAATTTTTTTGTCAATGATGTTGGGATTTCAGGCGAGAATTTTGGGGTTATGGTTTTTACTTAGAATACAAGCTAACCAGCGTCCCGTTCACCGTAAAAGAATCTTCTTTCTTCAGATTCTGGGGATGAAAATGATGCCCGTAATGAATCAGCTTTCCACTCATTTCCTTAAGCAGTTTGTTTTCCAGCCCCCTTTCAAACGGAGTATCGGGGGCAGTGAACAATACATCATATTTAGAAAAGTCATGCTCGAAAAAATCTTTGTTATGGAAAACGGCATTGTTCACTTTAAGCTTTGACTGGATTTCAATGGCTTTGTGGTGCAAAATATCATCTATCTCTATGCCTTCGGCGTTCTTGCAGAACAATGATGCAATCAGAACAACTTTTCCGTCGCCGCTCCCTATGTCAAGGAAGTTTTTGAACTTGTTTAGCTTTACTTTCTTAAAGCTTTCAAAAACTTCGTCCGCGATAGACGCGTTCCAAAATCCTTTTTCGGTGCTCCACATCGGAAGCTTGCCCCTTTTCATAAGCGATTTGTAGAAATCATCATATTCCCTTTTTATTTTCTTAAAAACCAATTCTTTCATTTTAATTATCTGCTTTTTCTTGGCTTTAAATATTTTGCCCTATTTTAGTGAAAATCGCAAAGTTTTAATATAAGCACTTCTGTTGGATGTTATATCCAAGTGAACCAAATGGCAGATGTAACACTGGCTGAAAAAATAAGAAAGGATTTTTCCAAGGTTAAGATAATCAAATCCAGAATTAAAGTTCCCAGATTAAAGATAACTTCAAAAAAACAAAGGGCAAAGGCGCAAAAACCTTCTTCTCAGATTCCAATATCAACTTTAATTAACATCTTTATAAGAAATTCCATTGAAACTGCAAGAAAGGAAGCAAAAGAAAAATCGCCTGCACAAACAGGCAAGGTTTATAGTATAATTAAGGATAATAAGGACGAAAATATCGGCGGTTATGGGACCGTCTCTAAGAATTATGGCGGAATTCAGACTTCTTATGTAGATTATGAAAAAATTTTTAGCCATGTGGGAAAATTCAGGGCTCACGGAATGTATCAATCGTTTGCCAATTCTGACGGGCAAAATAATGCAGAGAAAGGATTCTCGATGGCTTCTGTTGAAACTATGGACAAGGCTGCAGCGCATATTAAATATTTTAGGCATGGCGGGAGAGAATTTGGGGTTGGAGCCGGCGGTTACGATACTATGTCAATGGTACCTATGGGTGGGATGGATATAGCGGAATGGCAGGAGTTTAAGATGTGGTTCCTGCTGGATAAAGTTGCCTATTATCTTAAGAGAAAAACAGCTTAGATTAAATCAATCATTCCAATCCCGTCTCTTTTTTTAATTTATACAGAACTGCCTTGCTTGCATTGAGCTTTGATGCTGTTCTCTCGCTCTCTGTCATGTATTTTTCGGCAACGTTCAGCTTTTCCCCTATCTGGCCTATTGCCCTAAGCTGGTCTTGGCTTAGGTTGCTTCCGCCCGCAACTATGCCATAGAATTCCCTTAACTGCGAATAAGCCTGGTATACCTGGGTTACGGTCTGGTAATTTCCCGCTGCTGCGCTGCCCGACTGCCTTGCAGCTTTCTCGAGCCTGCCGCCGCTTTCTTTTTCAAACAATCTTGAAATGTCAACAGCCTTCCGCTCCGGTGTAATTTCCTCTGCAAGCCTATCGGTCTTTAATTCCTGCATTGACTGTTTTATTAGCTGCTCTATTTCACCTGCGTCTTTTTTTCTTTCCTCTTCCAGCTGCTTCAGCCGCTTTATCCTCTCTTCAGGGGAGAGCTTTGCAAGATCTTTTTTGTCAATCATTTTAATTGTAAGTTTTTATTTTTTTGATTTAATTTTTGATGTTCAATGTTTTAAATATTTTTTATTAAATTTTTTATCAGGGGAACATTGCCTGTTGCCCCCAACCGATTGCTGATAGTTCCCACACCTTATTTCTGTGTTCCTCTTATTGAGCAACAGTTGCACTTGATTGGTTTATATCTTTGGGTGGGTGGAGGGCGGATAAATAACCTAAAGTGCGACAATCAAGTTCCCTCCCTGATTAAGTTTAATTCATTATTTAAATCAAAACTATCCGCAGAATAAGTCCTATTTCATAACAATTATATAATTATTTCTCTTAAGAATTCATTCTAATGGAACTGCGCTCCATAGTGTCCAGTCGTTTGAGGGCGCATAGGCGCCGAAGATATAGTAAGGCGGCTTGTTCTGCCCGGCGAATGAATACTGCACATCGCCCCATGTCTGAGGCGCTCCGCCCCCCCTGAATCCCATCCCGTAAACCGGGCTGCCGAAGAATTTCCATGTTTTCATCAACCCGTGGAAATCGCTCAGGTCAGTTGAAGCGTCAGCTCCCGGCTCTACGGTAAATGCCCGGTCATAGCCATATTTTTTGATGGTTGAAACGATTTCTTTTACAGGGCTGTTTCCCTGCCCGGGCGCAAGGTGGTCGTCATGATACCCATAATTGTCCGCAAGATGAACATTACCTACCATTTTGTCTTTGGCCAGGCTTTCAATTGTTTTTACTGCCCATTTGTTAAAGTCAACATCATTTTGCTCTTGGGTCTTGCGGGGGTCATCCTGCCAGTATTTTCTCCATAGGTTAATATGGCCTGTGTCAATCGTTGCCTTGACGTGGCGTTCAGCCAGTTTCGCTGCTTCTTCCTTGCTTATGCCCATATAATAAGGGTTCGGCTGGAGAGTTTCGGCTGTCACTTCGCCGGGCGCCATGCTGGCTCCGTATGTGATTTCCGGCTTTGTAAGCATATCAACCATTCTTTCCCTTGTTTTTCTGATTATCCATTTCAATTCTTCGGGATGTCCGCCGAATCTTTCCGGGAAAATATGCTCAACGGCAAGGACAACAGGATTGTTTGGGTCTTTTGTTTTTTGCAAAGCGTGAATTGCAGCTTCTGCATACAATCTGATTCCCTCTTTCTCCAGGCGCTTGATTGGGGTTACAATATGCCTTTTTGTCTCGGCTGTGTCTACCGCTTGCTGTTCCTGGGAAGCGGCGGTTGAACGGTCAAATTCCAATCTTCTCGCAACGTCAAACTTTGCTTTTTCTATTAATACCAATGGATCCACCATTTCAGGCCCTGCAAATCCCTGTGTTGCCTGCTGCAGTTCCCTGTCTTCCCTCATAATCTTCCATTGCTCCTCAACCGGAATTTTACCTTTTAATTCTTTATAATATTTTTCTGATTCTTCCAGTTTTTTTAAAGCCTTTAGCCATGTCTGAGAATCTTTCGAATACTGCAAACTCCATCCCCTTGCAATTCCTTCCTGCGACTCAAGGGTTGCCTTGACATATGCTTCTTCCGGATACCTCTTCTCATAATAATTGGGTTTTCTGTGCTCCTTTTGCTCAAACCACTTGTTGTATTCCTCGGCTTCTCTTGCAAATTCTTCAAACGTTTTAAGCTTGACTTTGAATTCTTTTTTACTCTGATCAAATTCAGGAACTCTGCCTTCTCTTGCATCATAGGGATTGATTATCCTTCTGTTCTCGTAATCTATGTAATCCCCTTTTTTTATATGGGCTGAATTTCCTTTGTTATCGATGAAATCGTAATCATGGTCTGCACGCCTCCATACCGGGTGTGCAACCAACCTGTTTTTCTGCACAGTTTCAATCTTTGCTGATGTCCTGTCATCCAGCAATTCAAAGTGCGCGTCCACTTCCTGCGTGTGGGCCTGCTTGAAAAGCAATCTGCCGCTTGGGTCTCTTGCCAGATTTATTTTTCCGGTTTCGTCATCAAGATACATGTCGGTTATCGGCCTTTCAAACTCCCCGGAATGGATTACAACGGAGCCGCCTCCCATGTCGCCCTGAAAATCAATAGCCCTCTTCAATTCAAACAGGTCCTGCGTTGCCCCGGTAAGCGAGAAATTTCCTCTCTCATCGCGTCCCATTAATCCCATCAATTGGAAAGAAGCGTGGGTTGTGAACTTGACCTCATTGGCCATCGACAGTTCCCTGATTGCCTGCCTTTGGTCTTCGCCAAACATTTCAGGAGTCTGCGCATTTCTCTGGCCGCTTCTGTACCCGGGAAACTGAATTTCAATGTTCCCCGCGCCCATCCTTATTTTAGAATAAATGCCTGCGACATTTGCCGCGGAAATCCCCATTGGAACGCTCATTCCGATGTCTTTTATCCCCAAATCGCCGCCGTAAGCCGGCTTTTCGCCGTAGGGCTGGTCCATGGCATTGAAATAATCCGCTGCCGGATGGACAGAATAGCCGCTGTTAAATTGCATTTAACACACCTTTTTTAGAAATTTATTGGGAAGCTTGTATAAATAGTTAATGGTTTTAAAATTTTTATTTCGGACATTCGCCTTCTGTCCAGTAAAGAATTTTATCATCGTGGCACGCAAAGCAGCTGTTGCTGAAAGTGTTTGCGCATGGATACCTTATGCATTGCACTCTTGCAGGGTCAAACCATCCGCAGACCGGCTGGTATAATTCAATGCACATTTCCCCCTGCCTTTGCCCTGCTGTGCAGTAATTCTGCTTTAGTGGCTCGTTTTGATTTGGAGCTGGGCAGCTGGTCACCTCCCATCCGCACGTCCCATCTGAATTCCTGAGGCATCTTCCCGTTGGCCCAGCTGTTGTTTTTCCGTCGGGGCAAAGGTAGTTGGGCATGCCTAACTGCGGCCCGCATTCTGATGATTCGCATGCTGTTTGTGTGCTGTTTGTTTCTGGGCAAGGCGCAAATTCGCAGTTCGGGCCTACTCTTCCGACCCCACTTCCATCCGGGCATAATTTGGCATCTGCAGTGCATGCGATTGGCTCATTTGGAAGAACACACCCTACAAAAAAAACAAGGAATATCGCTGAAAATATTGCTATTGCTTTCATAATTATGTATAAGAATTCAATTATTTAAATATTTGGTTATATAACTTGGCAATAGAATAGAAATCCCCATCTATATAGCCCAGACTGACAGCATGCATAAATTTAAATAGTTGGCTTGTTTTTTTGTTATTTCTGAAATATGGCAAAAGAAATCACAATTCCATCTCTTGAGCAATATGCCAGTATTTTTCATGCACACTCTTGTGCTTTAAATGCGGGTGCACAGGTTATGCAGGATTCTACTTTAAACTTAGCTGTAAAGAAGCTCTATGATGCAGTTAACGAGGCGTATAGAAGATTAACTCCAGAGGAAAGGATTGCTATTTTAGATAAGGCTGTACCTCACCATAGTTCAACCTCTGTGCATGGATTAGAAATAACAAGAGAACTTGAAGAGATTCTTGATATAATGGTGGAGTAGAATCTATGTAACGCCCTGTAGAACACTTTGAAAAATTATGCAATAGTTAGAATTTTCTAAGATAACTTTGAATGAAAATGTCGAGATAAGGAATCATTCAGATTTCCCTATTATAACTTTACCACTGTCTTAGCGGAGGCAAAAATTTTGTTGTTCTGCAAAGTAAAACCACATGCGACATGTGGGGGCATTTTTATAAAATTATCAAAATATAAAATTTCTGGGGGCTGAGCGAATGCGAGGCCTCCATTTTTGATGAAACTTTTTAGTCAAATGCGAGTGAGCTCGTTGCGAACTCGCTCACAAGTCACTAAAAAGTTTCTCGTCCTAAAGGGGCGAAACCCTTTTACCAGTTCAGCATATCATGGTGCTTCTTGAAATGATGGTAAGTGTTCCACATGACTTTTTTCACTTTGTCTGCCGCTTCTTTTCTCGCGAGGGCGTCTTTCATCAGGTCCGTCTGGGAAACTTTTTTTGGCCGCGAAGTTTTTTTTGCATTAAATGATGTGAACAATTCTGCAAAACCCTGAAACACTGATAAGAAAGTTCCGCTCTGCTTATATTTCTCCTTTGGAGATTCTTTTTTCTCTTCAAACTCCTCCCCTGCTTCTTTTAGATATCTCATCAGCTCATCTCCAAGAGCTTCGAGCGCTGCCTTGACAGAGCCGTCAACAACCCCAAGCAGCTTGAAATCCTCCTGATCCCTTAATCTCTTGTAATTCTCGATGTCCTTGTCGCTCCACGCGTAAGCCCTAAAATCAATTTCAACCCTTCCAAGGTGTATAGGCCCTCTTTGATATTCCTGTGAATAATTCATTTCCGGGCGGGTCCTGAAAAGATAATGCATCAGAATGCATTGGTTTATTTTTCCGGGCTTGACCGCAAGAATCTCGACTTCAATCATAGAGCTTTCGAATGCAACAATCAAATCAGGAGTGTCGGATTTCGACTGGTCCAGCTGCAGCCTTTGTATATTTTTTAGGTACGGCTTTACCCAATTCATGTACATCCTGATTATCTCAAAGTGCTGCCGCAAATATTTAAGTGTGAACTTTCTCCTGTTTTTTAACTCGTCATAAGAATGCTCTTTCCACGCCAAAAAAGACCTCAGCTTTCTTTTCAAAACTTCCTTGACTTTTCGGTTGAACTGCCCCCTGTCTTTTTCGACAACAACATCAACATCCTCCTGCTTTTTCGGATTCGTGCTGAAAAACAAGTCCGGCAGTGTCGTGAACTGGACTTCACGCGCCATTCCATAAACTGAAGCAGGATTTTTTGCGCCCTGTTCGACTAAATCAACCCAGATTCCCTTTAATGTTATTTCTGCGCTTTCCGCGCTTGGGCTGTTCGTATAGCTGTCGGCGTAATAGCTTAGCCTCTCGTCAAGAATCCTCATCTCCCTCACAAGCTGGAAGAGCTCCCTTACCATTTTTCCGATTGTCGCAAGAAACTGGCTGACCTTGTCCTGCTGCAGCCCGATTCTCTGCTGCGACGCCCCGAAAAAAGCGGAGTTCTCAGCGGCTGCAAAAACGTCAGTTATCTTGTCTATTCTCGGAAACCCGCCGAAATACCTTAGATAGTGCAGCGTCCAGAAATATGGCTCTTCGATGGAAATATTGTAGCCCTCGTAGTGAAGCCTGTACCTCCTTGACGGCTGAGGATAGCCAGTTTTTATCTTGGAGCCTCTGAACTCCTCGCTTTCCTCGATCTTTTCAAAGCCATGCTTCTTCAAATCAGCTTCAGTTGTTGCCATTTTCCTCTTTTTTGCCTGATTTAATTTCTAATGTTTTTAAATCTAATTATTTTAATTTATATTTTTAGTCTAATATTTGGTTTTGAACGGTTTTTTAATATTAATTATTAGCTTTTTACTTAACTTTTTCATCAGGGGAACATTGTCACTTGCTCTCAACCGATTCCAGATGGTTCCCACACCTTATATTTTTCTTTTATTTATCGAGCACGATTTTATTAAATGGTTTGGGGTGGGTACTTAAACGGTGAGCGTGTTCGAAGAGTGACCTGAGTGAGCGAGAGCGAACTCTCGCATGTCACCCGTTCTCACACGCAAGTCAGGGCGGATAAATCCAATCTGGTGCAACTTTGGGTTCCCTCCCTGATAACTTTCGCCGATTAATTATTTGAATTGGTTATTAAAATTTATTTTAAACTTATAAATTATGCGTTGGGTGCTCGTGCCCGAAGTTTCTCCTCTGGTTCAGCTCTTCTATGTGATTTAGCTTCTCTTTCACAAACTTATTGATATCAGTTCCGAATTTTTCTATTAAAGCGGATGCATGCTCCCCTCCCAGAAAATGCGGCATTAAAACATAGTTAACTCCCGCCTCGTAAAGACTGAATGCGTCATCAATATTGTGCGATGTCATGACAACAACCGCTTTTTTGTTTATTTTCCTTACTTTTTCAGCAAGCAGGAGATTTACATCTATCTGGGGTATTGTGGAAATCACGAGCTCCGTGCTCTGCAGCCCTACTTCCCCGATAAGCTCCGGGTCTGACGCATCGCCGTACCTGCAGCATATCCCGTGGCTGTTGAGCATCTCAATTGTTTCGGGGTTATAATCAACAATCAGGAATGTCTTGCGCAGTTTTTTGAATGACTTGAGCAGGCTGAATCCTATCCTGTTATACCCGAACAACACTATTTTGAATTCATCGGATTTTACCGGCTCTTTCACGGTGCTTGACTTGTTTTTCTCAAAAATCGAAAGATAATTGGAAAATTTCTGGTACAGGCTGTAATTGTTCAGTATCAAATAAGAAGAGCCGGCTATTGTTATCAGCCCGACTAAAGTTACAAGCGATGCGGTCTCCTGGCTTATCTGCCCCAGATTTACTGCCAGTATTATCAGTATAAAAGAAAACTCGCTGACCTGCGCGAGTGAAATTCCCGTCAAAAACCCAATTCGTTTCTTGTAGCCCATCAGCCCGATGACTGACATTACTATTATCGGCTTCAAAACCAGGACAGCCAAAGACAAGGCTATAATTTTTAGAATAGTGTCCGCAGTCAGTATAAAAACCATCTGCGAGCCAAGTGAAATAAAAAATAATATTATGAAAAAATCCCTTAACGGCTTAAGCTTGCTGCCTATTTCCAGGCTGAACGGGGACGAAGCAAGACTTATTCCGGCAAACAGCGCGCCCATCTCTATTGAAAACCCAATCCTGCTTAAAGATGAGGCTAGCAGAAGTACCCAGCTTATGCCAAATAGGAATAATAATTCCTGTGATTTGGCTGTGAACTCAAGCACTTTCGGGACAAAATAACTGGTCACTAGCATTACAAGCGCGATGGCGACAGCCACTTTGATGACGGTTGAAAGCGCCAGGCTTGAAAAGCTCTGCACGCCAACCGACGGTGACAAAAAAAGGAGCAAGACTATAACAATAAAATCCTGCACAAGCAGCAGCCCGACCGCTATTTTTCCGTACAATGTATCCATATCATGCTTGTCAAGCAGCAGTTTCACGACTATAATTGTGCTGCTGAATGTCAGCGCCCCGCTTATGTACAGCGAGCTTATGCCTGAGAATCCTAAAAATTTAGAAATGAAATACACTGCAACAAAAGTAATTGCTACCTGCGCTGTGCCCGTAATTAGGGCGATAACTCCTACATCTTTTAGGGTTTTGAAATTAAGATTTAATCCGACTATAAACAGAAGAAATGCAATACCTATCTCAGAAAATGTAACTAAAGTGTCAGACGGCTGAACCAGATTTAATGCGAACGGGCCGAGGACGATGCCGGTTATTATATAGCCTATTATAAGCGGCTGCTTTATGATTTTCATGAAAATCGACACCAATGTCGCTGCCGCCACTACAATGCTCAGTTCGAAAAAAATATTCTGCACCATTATTCAAAAATTCTCAGCTCGTCGTCCTCCCTGATGCGCCGCGATTTGCTCCGCTCATTCAGGTTGAGCTCAATCACATCGTCTTTCATTAACATTTGCTCCACTTCCCACTTGCTCTTGCCCATTATTTTAGCCAATTCTTCTATTTTCAATTGCCTTCACCCTTTTCGTTTTTTATTTGAGATTTTTACATTATCAGAATCAGAACTGCCGCGCTTTATCTCCAGAATGAATCCGTCTTTGTGCTTTTTGAAATCAAGCTCCATGCCCTTTTTCAGGCCCTCATACTCTGCGAGAAGCTTGGGGAGGGTAATCACCAGCTGACCGGACGGAAGCTTTTGAATTTTAACCATTTAGGCACCGCATTTGACGACTAAAAACTATTATTTTTAATATTATATTTTATGTTATTTTTAATATAATTTAAGATAATCTTTTAAATATTTTAAATAATAGTATATAAATATATCGTTTTGGACATTTTGAAGAAGAAAAAACTCAAGAATCAGAATCGAAAATTTTTGATGCCTTCAATTTTGGATTTTAATAATTGCCGATGGTATTCACCCATATTCGGGCTATTGGCTAGAACATACTGCTCGGTCCTGTCTGCAAACTTACTAAAAGCTTGAAGTTTTCCGTTAGAGTCTCCTGAATTAACTGCTTGGTCTGCCATTCCAATGAATTTTCTTCTACCGGGTTTTGGAATTGTGCGTATATTTTTAGCCATAATCTAGGAGTGATTACCCCATTTTTAAATCTTTTGATTGTTATTACTTAATAATAGTATAATGAAAAAGGATTTCCACATTTCAAATTAGACCAAACCCTTTTAAACTAATATTATTCCTTTTACCATATGGAAAAGCCGAAATGGGTTAAGAAGCAAAAGCAGGCCAAGGATTTTGAAGTTATAAGGGCTAATAAATACGATGATTATAAGGACTTCAGAATAGACAAAGGGTGCTATGTTCTTATCAGAGTCTACAGCGACACCCATGAGATAGGGGTTGGAATATGTGATTATAATCATGCAATATTGAAAGAATTCCGGGGGACAAGAGCGCAGGATTTATACACCACAATTTTTGATTACAGCGAGAAGCACAAAAAGAGCTGGTTCAATAGGCTTGAGCATGCGGCTTATTTAGGAAAAGAGCTGAAGAAAGCTGAAATATGCCTGGCTATGGGAAATGAGTATGTGCAGGAATAGGTTTATTGGTCTCTGATTCTCTTTATCTCTTCCACCATATCACTAGCAAGATAAGCAAATCCTTTTTTCTTCTTTAATAGAATATCGCCTATTTTTTTATTAAAATGGGACGCATTGATTGAACTTTGCAGCAAATCTTTGCTTTGTGCTAAAAAACCTGCGCATAATCCGGCCAAAACATCGCCAGTTCCGCCCTTGGTCATTCCGGGGTTGCCGCCCTTAACATAAAATATTTTATCTCTTGAAATTATTGTGTCAATTTTTCCCTTTAATAAAATAATATTATCTTGATTAAGAAATTTCTGAGTTGTTTTTTTAATTAATTTTGATTTTTTAATTATATTTTTTTCTCTATTAATTTTGTTGATTGCTGATTTACCTATTTTAGAATTAATTAAAAAATATTCTAATTCCTTTGAATGCGGCGTAATTATTGAATTTTCACAGCCGCCCATCGAGATGGACTTGACTGCATCGGCGTCAATTACTTTTAATTTTTTAATTTCCCGGATTATTTTTCTGCAGGCTTTTTTTGATTCTTTTTTTAGCCCAACGCCGTTGCCGATTAATAAAACATTATACTTCCTCATTTCTTTTTTAACAATTTGGCAATAATCTGAATTAACATAATCCCATTTCATTTTCACTGTCATTAAATCCGGAGAATAAGCGTTGATGGCCCATGCAGCTTTTTCCGGGGCAATTATTTTCACCAGGTCGCAGCCGCTTCTCAATGCAGCCAGCCCCGCAAGCGCCGTGGCGCCGGCAAAATCTTTCGAGCCGCCGACAGCCAGAACCAGTCCGTTGTCTCCTTTGTGGCTTTCTGATACTCTTTTCGGCAGTTTGATATCTTTTTTTGTTATGAATCTCATTTTATAATTTGTTTTTTATTATAAAATGCACTAGAAATTGATTAATATAAACTTTGCTTATTTCGGCAGCCCTATGTCGGCAACAACGACTATGTCTTCGAAATTCTCAATGCCTTTCTTCATGTCGTGAAAGGTCACAATCAAGTCGGCATTGATGCACTTGTCCACAATATCCCCTGTGTCGGGGTCGATTCCGGTTGGAATGTCAACGGAAACCTTGTAGGCCTTTGAATTGTTTACATCGTCAATTATTGCGGAAATTTCACGGTTCAAACGGCCTTTTATTCCTATGCCGAGAATTGCGTCAATAATAATATCATATTCATCAAAATTAACTTCCTCGTCAGAAAGCATTTGTATCCTGCCGTTGTGCTCGATTTTCTTGAAATTCGCAAGCGCTTCCTTCTTCATCTTGTTTTCATCGCCTATAAACAATAAATCGGTTTCAGCCTCATCGCTTAAATGCCTTGCAGCAACAAATCCGTCCCCACCATTGTTTCCGTGATAGCAGATGACCAGAATTTTTTTTTCTTTCAGGTCCATCCTCTGCTTTAGAATTTGGTAAACTGCCTTGCCGGCATTTTCCATTAGAGCGCTGCGTGGTATTTCGCTTTCTGCCTCTAAAATTCTCATTTCTTGTGATGAAATCATTGTGATATATCCAATTGCGTTGATTTGTTATATTTACACGCAATTGTCTATCTCGCAAATTGCGGCTATTTGTCAAAAATTCCAAGTTACGAATACATAATGGAATTTTTGAGCATGCTCGGAAATCGTAATAAATTCCATAAAATTTGCGATTTCCGACATATTAAACCAATTACCACAATTTGCGATAACTCAGATGAAGGATGCTATTTTCTCCTGCGCATCGCTGTTGCTGTCAAATCTGTTTATTAAATTTTCCATTTCTTCTGCAGTTGTGTGCCCTATTTCAGCCAAAAAATCCGTGAAGTCTATTTTTTCAGCGCTGGAAATTCTTTTCAGCAACAAATCATAGGGATAATTCACTGCCGGCCTTATCCTTTTTTCCTTTATTAAGCTAACAATTATTTTGTTTGCCCATTCTATGATAATATCATTCTGCACGGCATTCAGGAAAGAGCCGTCAGGAAACGCTTCATTTAAAAACTTTATCATTTCATTAAAATCATCCGGCATTGCGGGAATTATTTTTTCCATAGCGCCGCAGCTGCCAAATAGGCTTTCTTTTGATTCCGGGCCGATATTTATGAAGGGGCTTCTGTTGAACGGGAACAGCCTGCATACATAGGCTCTTTTTGTGTGGTAGATTGAGCATTTATTATCCTTTAACATGGGGCATGCATCAGTCCCGCTGTCCATGAAATATGTTAAAATGATTGCTTTGTTTGAATTCAAATCCAGAATTGCCCTTAACGGCTTTATTTTTGCGTCAATGTTTACTTCTTTCTGCCATTCCATAAACCTTTTTGCTTCCCAGCCCCACAAAGGAAAAGTCATTCTCTCGACTGGAACCAACTGGACGACCGGCAGCTTTCCGAAAGCATTTTCTTTTATGAATTTCTGGTCATCATTTGGAATTATTCCCCTGATATGGCTGCAGCAGGTTCCGCAGGCGCTGCACTTAAATTTTGGTGTTTCAGGGTTTATTTGGATGAACATTTTTATTTGTTTAGTCGATTTTTTGTAATTCTTTATTTTAAATTAATTACTAAGGGAGGGAATGTCCACTTGCACTAAATTTTATTTAGTTGCCTTCCATCCACCCCATGATGTAACTTAATTTGGTGCAAACTAACCTTTCTTCACCTTAAACCCGCCTGATGGCAGCGCCCTTATTATCTCGTCCAAAGAGCCGCCGATTTTATGCTGGATGTATTTTGCGACTGAGCTTGATTTTTCATCGCCCTGCACAAGCTCGACATATTTTTCACAATGCGCTTTTATCGCTTCCACGGGCCCCGCCATTATCTGCTGGTTTTGGTTTATTCCGATTGCAAGATTTATTTTATTGTTGATGTAATTTGTCTTGCCGTAAATCATGAAAGCGCCCTTGCCCATGAATTCGCCGGCTTTTGTTTTCTTGCTTACCTGGTCGGGATTCACGTAAAAAACTGGGCTGGCCTGCAGCCCTAATTTCCAGGCCCTGCTGAAAGTGCACGTCGCATCTGCAGCTTCCTCTTTTGTTTTTCCCCCGACAGGCTTTCCGTATGTTTTGACTACAAAAAACGGAGAGCCAGCCATGTCAGTGTGAAAAACCAAGTCATTCTGCTCAGTGTGCTTTTTTATCACAATCTCGTTTGAAGTTGCATCCCTTCCTCCTAAGACAAGAAACCCTTCGGAACTCATGAACCACCTGAATTTTTCATACCATTCAGCTTTTCTTTCCTTCAATTTTTCCTGCTTTGATTTTTCAGCAGTTATTTTGTCCCTTTTGTGCTCAAGCTCTTCCAGTTTTTTCAGGTTCTCGTTCAGCGCAGCTTCAGCCCCCCCTATCTTCTTCTTCACTTTCTTTGCCCTTTCGAAATAGGCAGCGGCATTTTCTTCTATGCTTTTTGTCAAGTCTAAAGTGATCCTTGTCATTTTTGTTTTTGAACTAATATTTTAATTTTATTTGGCATTAATCTTAAATCGGTACTTTACAATATAATTTTTATCCCCCTATTTTAAATTTATCCTATCCACAACATTTAAATAAGTGTCAATCAAGTTTTCATTATGCTTAACAGAAAATCGCAGGGCGCTTCGGAAGTTTTTAAATACCTGATTGTTGCTTTTATTTCCATGGCCATACTGGTTGGGGGCTATAAGCTCATTAATCTCATATCTTCGCGCTCCTGCCAGGCTGACTTGTCCAGAATGGAAATTGACTTGAGGAACATGAATCAGGGCCTTAGGTATGGCGAAAAAGAGCTGAAGGCGCTTAAGATGCCGTGCAATGTTGAAAAAGTTTATTTTTTGGACTTGAAAGCTGGGATTAACCCTAATCTGTTTAATGATGTTCCTATTATTAGGGATTCTCTTCAGACACGGGCGGCAAATAACATATTTTTAGCGGCTGGAAATGAAATCCGGCATTCATTTTATGCAGGCAGCCTGGAAATTGAAAGCCCCGGCTATTTATGCATGAAGTCGAATGCAGGGCAAATATCATTTTTTGCTGAGGGCGCCGGAGAATCAGCAAGGATAACACCCGCGCCTGAGCAGTTATTATGCTGAGCCAGTAAACTATTTAAAACATGTAAATAATGATAAGCCATGGCAGACGAAAACATGTCGCAGGAGCAGCTGAAAGCTTTGCAGGAGAAAATAAAGAATATGTCTCCTGAGGAGCTGAAGGACTTTCAGAAAAAGCAGTGTATTTTTTGCCAAATAGTTTCCGGCAAAATTCAGGCCAAAAAAATCTATGAAGATGAGAAGGTAATTGGAATTCTAGACATCAATCCCGGAAATCCAGGGCATACCCTCATAATGACGAAAGAGCATTATTCCATCATGCCTCAGCTTCCGGATGAGGATGTTGCCGATGTTTTCCTGGTTGTGAAAGCGCTTTCCAATTCAATGCTCCGCTCCATCGATGCGCAGGGCACTAACATTGTAGTGGCAAATGGGATTGCGGCAGGCCAGAGGGTGCAGCATTTCATGGTCCATCTGATTCCGAGAAAAGAGAATGACGGCATAAATTTTGTTTTGCCGCAGAAAACCATGAATGAAAATGAGATTGAGTTGATAGGCAGCAAGCTCGCTGCTGCGCTTGGAGGTACAGTAGAAAAAGAAGAACCGCCGTTTATTCCGCAGTTTGCGCCACTTCCGGAAAAGAAAATTAATGAAACTCCAAAGGAAGAGCCTCCGAAGAAAACAAAAAAACAGGCTAAAACTAATTTAGCAGTTGACCAGCCGAAGAGCGGAATCAATCTGGACGATATTTCAAAAATTCTGGGTGTTAAGTAATGGCAGGCAAAGTTCGGGAAAACTGCATAATATGCCAGATTGTCGGAGGTGGAATTCCATCCAAGAAAGTTTATGAGGATGACTTAACCATGGCGGTTCTCGATGTCAACGGAGCAAATCCTGGCCATTGCTTTGTGATTCCAAAAAACCATTACCCTATAATAGAGCAAGTTCCGGATTCTGAAATCGGAAAAATGTTCCAGGTATCCAATAAAATTTCAACTGCAATTTTTGAGGCGCTCGGCGCGCAGGGAACTAACATTTTTGTCGCAAATGGAATTCCGGCAGGCCAGACTGTTGCTCATTTCATGATCAATGTTATCCCAAGAAAAGAGAATGACGGGATTAATTTACAATGGCAGCCGAAGCAGCTGAGCGAGGAGGAAATGTCCACAGTAGAGCTAAAATTAAAAGACTCTGCCAAAAACGTCGGCAATTTTGAAAAAGAAAAGAAAACTCCGAAAGTTTCAGCTCCAAAGCCGGTTGTTTTGTCCGACGAAGAGGAAGAATATTTCTCCAGGCAGATAAGAAGGATACCTTAGTTTAATTAATATCTAATTGCACGATACAAATCTCTTGCAGTTCCTACTATAACTCTAAATACACTTTCGCGAGGTAGGTCTTGTCCACGTTGGGGTGGAACATTATTATAAACTTGGCTCCCCCCAGTGTCGGCGGCAGCAACGACTGGAGGCCTATATTGCGTGTGATCGGCATATTTGCGTACGATTGGAAATGTTAAGCTGCCCCTCTTAATTTGGAAATGTCCTGGACCTGTTCGTTCTACGTGGTAACTATCAGCTACAAGTGGACTTGCCCATTTACCCCTCCTTCTTGCAATTAATAATTCTACTATTTGAGTATTGTGCAGAATTCCAGTTTTCAAATATCCTAAAAATTCAACAACAAACTTGTCTGCATATTCAAGTAGCAATGGTTGATGCTCTTTTTGATTTAAGGTGTCCACAAGAATGGCAACTCCGATACCCTTTTCAATTTTAAGTATGGTAGTTTCGAGTTGGCTTGTGCTTCTTCCCAGCAATTCTTGAAATTGGAGCTCTAATAGCTGATTAGCACTTCGCTGTGCCATTCTTTTTGCATTTACTAATTCGTCTTCGAGAGCTATATTTCTGAAATTTAACCTTTATTTTTAAACAATCCACATCATCGGGTTTCCGAGGAAAAATGTGATGATGAAAGCAATCAAAAAGCTCGGAACAAAAGGAATCCCTTCTTTTATTAAAATCTTTCCAACTTTCTTTTTACTGTAAAGCTCTATGAGTTTTATGATTTGCTTTTTTTCTATGCCTAAATCCTTCGGGCCTGTGATATACTCCTTTCTGTAATAAATGTCTTTCACAATCCAGTCTCCTTCGGTTAATTTTGAGGGCTCAACTAGTTTGTACATTGATGATTTTTCTATTGCCCTTACAAATGCCCAGAGGTAAAATGTAGTTAAAACCATGAATGCAAAGGATAAAACCAGGATTTTGATGTAATTAATTTTTATAATAAAAAATACAATAACTGAAAGAATGGTCAATGCCAGGATAATCCACTTAATTTTTTCTGATTTCTCCTGCGACAAAACTTTTTTGAATTCTTTCCTGAATTTCTGCCTGTTTTTGTATGCAAGATAGAAACTCCACAGCAGGCCATAGATTGCGCCTGCGAATAAAGCATTAATCAGAAACCCAAATAAAAATTCCGAGGAAAACGAGCCGACATTAATTCCTATTGCAGCACCCAATCCCATTATCATCTTGCTGTCTCCGCCGCCCCATTGCCCCATGTAGAACATCAAGTAAGCGATGCCGAAGAAAATTATCAGTCCGACGAGGCTATTTATTATGAATGACGGAGTTTGATATATAACTGTAAATAATAAATTCAGCCCGATTCCCGCGCTTATCAGCCCGTAATTAACCCAGTCAGGAACTTCACGTGTTTTCAAATCAGTGATTGATCCTATTAGAAGGACAATCAATGACAGGGCAAAAGTTATCAAAGCAGGCATAAAATTTGTAGCAAGCCAGTTGTAAACCATCTTGTTGACAGAATCTTAAATTGTATATAAATTTATTCAACTGTGCAGTGCATTTTCAAGAGTGCCATAGTGCAGTAATTTGCCTTTGGCAATCCCTTCCTGCAATTGGCTATTGTCAAAATAGTCTGCTGTAGTACTGTGTTCCCTACGGTCATGTGCTGCCTGAATAATACACCCATATCTCATTCCTTTATCCGGAGCGCAATATACTTTACCAGAAGATATGGCCACTTCTCCACCTTTTTCAGTAATATCACTGCCGCATGACTGGCAGTATACCTGATATCTTGTCAGTTTTTCAGTTTGTAGCACTGCCTGCTGCTCATTGGCAGATCCATTTGTTCTTGTGAGAGTCCTTATAAGTTTGACCAATCCAATTCTCATGGGAATGTTTAGAACTATATGTATGGTTATAAATTTTTGGGAGGCTGGTCAAAATCTTATTTTCCGAAACCTATATAAATAGCATAAATTTCCTATAGCTTACCTATGATTGATGATGCCGGTAAAAATACTGGCTGAGAGAGGTAAGCAAATTCTTTGTTTATCCTCAATTATATTGGAAAGCGGAGGACGATTAAAAATGGTTTTTGAAGCACCAAAGGAAATGATTGACAAGGTCTACGAGGCTATCGAAGTAGCCAAGGCTACAGGAAAGCTGAGAAAAGGAACAAACGAAGCAACAAAAGCTATTGAAAAAGGGCAGGCTAAGCTTGTTGTGATTGCAAAAGATATCAATCCGCCTGAAATTACAATGCACATACCTCTTCTTTCTGAAGAAAAAGGAATTCCGTGCGTGCAGGTTCCAAGCAAGGAAGAGCTTGGCGCAGCAGCTGGCATTGATGTTCCAACCGGGTGCGTGGCAATCGTTGTTGAGGGAGAAGCAAAACAGCTGATAAAGCAGATTAGCGACGGCATGAAGAAGTAATATGGCTAAAGAAGACCCAGCAAAGCATCTGAAAGAGGAAGACAGGGGGCAGGTTAAGAAGAGAACGCCCAAGCCTCAGGAAGAGCAGGTAAAAGGCTCAGTTAATTTTTCGTTCGCAACTCCGGCAAAGGTTGAAGAGATTATCGGAAGAACCGGCGCAAGAGGGGAAGCAATCCAGGTAAGATGCAGGGTAATGGACGGGCGCGACAAGAACAAGATTTTAAGGCGAAACGTAAAAGGCCCAATCCAGATTGGCGACACTTTAATGCTTAGGGAAACAGAATTCGAAGCGGGCCAATTAACAAAAGGCGGTCGCGGTTCGGGTTAATAATTTATTTTAATTTTAATAATAAAAATAAAAAAGGTAATCCAAAATGCCAAAATGCACTTTTTGCGGAATAAATATTGAAAAGGGAACCGGGAAGATTTACGTGCAGAAAGATGCGAAAGTATTATATTTCTGCTCATCCAAGTGCGAGAAGAACCACATAAAGCTCGGAAGAAAATTCCTAGAGACTAAGTGGAGCAAGAAATTCAAGCGCGAGAAGCAAGAGGGATTGGAATGATTGAGCGAAGCCTTTTGATTGTCAAGCCGGACGGCGTTGAAAGAAGCCTTGTGGGTGAAATAATAAAGAGATTTGAGAATGCAGGCTTGAAAATCGTTGGAATGAAGATGGTTTGGATAGACAAAAAATTTGCTGAGACTCATTATGGCGTTCATAAAGCAAAGCCTTTTTTTAAAGAGCTGGTTGATTTCATAACGGAAGGGCCGGTTGTGGCGGTTGTTCTTGAAGGAGTTCACGCAGTTGAGAATGTAAGAAGGCTGGTTGGCTCAACATCGCCCCATGAATCACCGCCCGGAACAATAAGGGGGGATTATGCCCACATCAGCATGGCATACGCTTCAAAGAAAGGCACAGGCGGTAAAAATGTAGTTCACGCTTCCGGCAGCAAAGCAGAAGCTGACTCTGAAATCAAATTATGGTTCAAGCCGAATGAGCTGCACACTTACACAACAGTTCACGAGAAGCATGTTTTCTAGTTATTGGGGATTTTAAATGCCGGAAAATTTAGCTGATGGAAAATTTATTCAAGCTATAACATCAACTTTAGATTCTGTCATAGCACCTTATGAATGGGCAAAACCAACAAAATATTTGACGAGATTGACATTTGAGCAGCGCATGGATGAATTTGGGTGTCTAAGAAAATCTGGAGATTGGCCACTTCAATTTAATGCTGGGGAATTTTGGTGGCGTTTAATTTATGAAGGCAAAAGAGGTAGCGGCAATACTATCACTTTTCAATATGATGCCCCTACAAATGCCTTCACTGTTTCAGGAAGCAAATTAGATACTCCTCGCCAAGATTTTACAACTCAGGATTCCGGAGAGGCTTTTGAACGCCTTGAAAGAAGAATAGAACAAATTCCGTCTGAACCATAAACATAAACATTTAAAAATAACTTCAACTTACAAAATTAAAATTTTAAAAAGGTAACTAAAAATGGCAGAACGAATGGCGGATGCGGTTGCAAGGATTACTAAAAATCCCAAATTCATCAGGAATATCTGCACTTCTGCGCATATACATCACGGAAAAACGGCGTTCACAGACAATCTTCTTGCAGCAGCCGGACATATGGCTTCTAAATACGCAGGCGATTTAGAAGAAGGCATGCAGACCTGGCAGCATAAGGACGAGCAGGAAAGGCTGATGACAGTTGATGCTGCAAACGTTTCTATGATTCACAATTTTGCGGAGCATGAATATTTAATCAATTTAATCGACACTCCGGGCCACGTTGATTTTGGCGGAAACGTCACAAGGGCAATGAGGGCCATTGACGGAACGGTTGTTTTGATTTGCGCTGTCGAAGGTGTGATGCCGCAGACAGAAACAGTTGTCAAGCAGGCTTTAAGAGAGCGTGTCAAACCGGTTCTTTTCATCAACAAGGTTGACAGGCTGGTTAAGGAGCTCCATCTTTCTCCGGAGAAAATACAGGAGAGATTTCTTAAGCTGATTGCAGGCTTTAACAAGCTGATTGAGGACATTGCAGAGCCGCAGTTCAAGCAGGCATGGAAAGTCAGCATTTTGGACGGCTCAGTCGCTTTCGGCTCAGCAAGAGAAAACTGGGCGCTGTCATTCGCGTACATGCAGAAGAAAAATGTTTCATTCAAGGATATTTTAAAAATTTATGAAATGAGCGAAGATGAAAGAAAGGCATGGGTGTGGGAGAAGGCCCCCCTTCACGAAGTCATTCTTGATATGGTAATCAGGCACCTTCCTGACCCTATATTTGCGCAGAATTACAGGATTCCAAAAATCTGGCATGGGGAAATAGAAAGCGAGTTGGGAAAAGATTTAATGACCTGCAATCCATTAGGGAAGCTGGCGTTCGTCATTACACGAATTGTAGTTGACCCGCGCTCGGGAAAGGATATTTCAGCTGGAAGATTGTTCTCGGGAACCCTGACAAGCGGAACGGAAGTTTATCTCAATAATGCAAAGCAAAACCAGAGAATCCAGAATCTTTATGTTTACAACGGCATCAAGCCGGAATTGACCGACAGCATCCCGTCCGGGAATGTCTGCGCAATTTCCGGAGTTCTTGGAAACGCGGGCGAGACTGTTACAACAGAGCCGGAGCAGGCATTTGAAGAGCTGAAGCATATTTTTGAGCCGGTCATTACAAAAGCCATTGAGCCCAAAAAAGCTTCAGATTTGCCCAAGCTGATTGAAGTTCTCAGAAAAGTCGGAAGAGAAGACCCTTCCATTGTCATAGAAATCAATGAAGAGACCGGAGAAAATTTAATTTCCGGAATGGGCGAACTGCACCTTGAAATTATAGAGAACAGAATCATAACGGAAAAAGGCGTTGAAGTAAAAACCTCTTCGCCAATAGTTGTTTTCAGGGAATGTGTTACCAAATTATCTCAGGAAATTGAAGGAAAAACTCCCAACAAGCACAACAAGTTTTATTTTATTGTTGAGCCTTTGACTCCTGAAGTTTACAAGCTGATTAAGGAAGGCACAGTTCCCGAAGGAAGAATCAAGAAAAAGAATCTTGACATAAGGGCTGCATTCATGAGCACCGGAATGGACTCAAAGGAAGCGGAGCAGATTAAGAACATTTACAACGGAAATATTTTCGTTGACAAGACAAGGGGGCAGGTTTATCTTGGAGAAGTTTTGGAAATGGTTTTTGACATGTTTGAAGAAGTCATGCGAAAAGGCCCTCTTGCAAGAGAGCCGTGCACCGGAGTAAAAGTTATTATGACTGATATAAATTTGCACGAGGATGCAATTCACCGAGGGCCTGCGCAGGTTTATCCCGCTATCAGGGAAGGCATTAGGGGAGCGATGTTAACCGCCAATCCAATAATGCTGGAGCCAATGCAGATAATGTTAATCGAAGCTCCCGTAGAATACATGGGCAGCGTCACAAAACTGGTTTCCAGCATGAGAGGGCAGCTGCTTGATTTAAATCAGGAAGAGGCTTTAGTGTTTGTAAAAGGCAAGTTGCCAGTTATGAACATGCTTAACTGGTCGTCAGAATTGAGGTCGGCAACAGAAGGCCGTGGTGTTTCATCTCTGGTTGACCAATCGTTTGAAAGATTGCCTACTGAGTTGCAGATGAAAGTTGTGCAGGAAATCAAGAACAGGAAAGGATTAACAGACGCGATGGTTGGGGTTTAGATAAATTATTTTTTTATATTTTGTATAATTTTTATTTTACTCTTTTTCATCCAAAAATATTTAAACTATACTTGGAATCCTTATCTAATGGGGGAACTTAATTCGGGTTTTTCAAGGCTTGATGCAGCTCTGATACTTGCAACAGATAATCAGAAGTCAGTGTTCAGAGCAGCATACGATTCTTTGCCGGATGATAGGAGGAATCAAGGTGTAGTTCTGGCGCATGAGGCATCACAAAAGCCGGCTGGTTTGGAATATGTATTTGCAGATGGCACAGTAATAATGGTATATTCCCATACAGATGGCATTGTAGCGGTCCGGACACGAAACCAAAGTGTGCAGAATAGGATTGAAACAGTAAACCAAGTTCCATATTTTACGGTTGCCCATCCCAGAAAGGATGAACTGCCTGAAGATACACCTTTTGGATTTAATATGCTATTGGAAATCGGGTGTGATTTGGAAAGGCGACTCGGCCTAGAACCGCGCACTTTCAGAGCCCAGCGGTTTACTGAAGATGGCATGTCGCAGTTCGCTTTTCTAGGAAATTCTATCCCGGAGCATCCACTTAACGGGGCCTACATTTGTGATGCACCTGCTCAGGCATCAACTCGCTACAGGTTTTTGCCTGCCAATGGCGTTTATAGGGAAGTTCATGCCGTTAAAACCCAGTCCCCTAATGGACTGAACCTGACTGTGTTCACTAGGGGGCTCCTAGAGCCGTTTTGATTTATTCATGTATCTTCCTTTTTTCTTTTCATCCAGCCTTTCAATCGCATACCTCAGCATAGTCCTCGGCATTTTCTTATAATTTTTATTCAAGAATTTAATCAAAACCTTTTCATCTCTCTTTCCCATTTCGCGTAGCATCCAGCCGACTGCTTTGTGGATTAAATCGTGCTTATCATTTAATAAAATTTCAGAAATTTTTATTGTGTCGTCAAATTTATTGTTTTTTATGAAAGCGAATGTTGAAATGATTGAAATCCTCCTTTCCCACAGATTCTGCGATTTTAACAGCCTGTATAAAACTGATTTATCTTTGCCAATCAAATAGTTTCCAAGAATCTTGTCTGCGCTTAAATCAACCAAATCCCAGTTGTTTACTTTCTTGGTATTTTTTAGATAGAAATCTACGATTATTTTTTTATTCTTTGAATCTGATTGTTTATATTTATCTATAAGAATAAGCAGAGCACACAGCCTTTCTTCGTGTATCTTGCTGGATAATAATTTTTTTAAATCTTTTAAGCTTAATGAATTAAACTTTTTCGCAACACTTCTTGTTTCAGGAACTTTTACTCCGAGAAAAACATCGCCGTAGCCGTACTGCCCTTTGCCTGTTTTAAAAAACCCTGAAAGTATCTTTGCTTTTTCTGGGTTTCCAAATCTTGCAAGCTCTTTTTTGAGTTTGTTAAGCATAAAATCAGAGTTGGTAATAAATTTAAAAATCCTCCTTTTTTAACTCAAGAAATAATTCAAATAAATATTCTCGTTGCCATAGGCGGCATTAAATCTTCACTATTTGGCATGTCACCGGGATTTTCTTCCAGATACAGCCGGATTGCATCCTCGATATTGCCCATTGCAACTTCAACTGTTTTGCCCTGGCCGGTTATTCCCAGATTTAGGCAGTAGACTACAAAAATCTTTTTTTTGTTAATCCGCTCCTCATTTATTACAATATCAAATGATTTAGACATATTATTCATTATGTTTAACTAATATTTAAGTCTTCTCTCAAGAAAAAATATAAAAACGCCGCGACTCGGATTACTTAAAAACGCCGACGCTCGGATTTGAACCGAGAAACCCTTGCGGGAACAAGCTCTCAAGGCTAGCGCAGTACCAGATTGTGCCACGTCGGCAATAAGAATAAAGATAAGCCAACTAAATATAAACCTTATTATTTAAACCGCTTCCTGTCTTTTGGGGAAAGGAGGATGGGTATATCCCCCTCTATCGGATACTTCGTGCCGCACCCGGCGCACACAAGAGCTTTCTTGCCTTTAGTGTACTCCAAATCAGCCCTGCATAGGGGGCATGCAAGAATATTAAACAAATCTTTTGGTATTGGATCTTCTTTTTCCATTTAATTGTTGTTATAGTCCAATTATTTAAATGTTTTTATAATAAAATAAATAAATAAAATAAATCAAATAGAATCAGAAACATAATCTACTTTGTCATCAGCCCATTGGCGCTTGCCGGTATGCTTCCTCCTCAGAATTCTTAAAAAATCCAGCTCAGATTCCTTCAGCCCGCCTACTTCTTCTATTTTCATTTAAATCACCTTTTAAACTTTTTTTATCTATGGCTTCACCGAAAAGCCCCAACTTTGTTTGGGTTGCCATCAGTTCGCATTGTAAAATATATTTTGATAATCACAATTCCCATTGCAATTTCCTTATGATGTTAATTTTATTAGTGGATGATGCTCACATAGTGAGATGGCAACCCCTGTAAATTTATTTGTCCCTGAAATCATCCATCTTGTCCAGAGGGCACAGGGTGCTGTACCCCCGTGGAAAGAGGATCACATGTCGAAAATCATCAAGTAAGGATTGTGAATTGTGCTGATTTTCGAGCATTTTAAAAATAAGTTCCCGAGATTTTGCTCGGGACTTATTTTTAACACTTGGAGGTGTTAGGGTTGGCGTTAAGTTCCTCACATGATGATTGGGATTTTGCTTCTTCATTGAAATCATAAGAATTGGATAATTGCCCTTTATTAATAGCCTGTGAAGGGAACTTCCAGAAGCATCTTTCATAAGCTTTTTAAATGGCTAATTAAAAGCTGATACTATGATTCAGGTAGTCTATACTCCGCAGTGGTTTTATAGCAAGGATTTGCTTATTGATACTGTCAGCGCTTTTGTCCTTCTCCTTATAGCTTCCTTCGCCGTAAGGTACTACAAATTAAACAAGAAAAACAAGAATTACCTTTATCTTGCCGGCTCGTTTTTCCTGATAGCCCTGTCATTTCTTTTCAAGATTCTCACAAATTTTACAATATATTACAAAGTTTTTGTAACAAGGCACCTGGGAGATTTTATTTTAACTTACCCAACTATACAGGTGTCCAACATATTATTTCTTGCTGGCTTCCTGTTTTACAGATTATTAACTCTTCTCGGTCTTTACATGCTGTACTCCATTCACCAAAAAAACCAGTCAAAATCAAACATTTTTCTTATGGTATTTTTTATACTTATACTGACTTATTTCAGCGAGCTGGAATATTTTATTTTCCACATAGTCGCGCTTGCCTTATTGGCATTGATAACTTTGCAGTATTACCGCACTTATAGGAAGAATAAGCAGCCGGCATCCAAGTTCGTAACAGCAAGCTTTGCAATCATCGGCGTAAGCCAGATATTTTCAATATTTGTTTTTTATAACAATGTTTATTATGTAATTGCCGAATTAATACAGCTGGTTGGATATTTAATTTTGCTCATGACTTTCATCAGGGTGCTGCGGGATGCCAAGAAAAAGGGGTAGGCTGGATATTATCACGGATATGCTTGCTACGCTGCAGAACAGCGGCGGCGAGATAAAGCCGACTCATTTGATGTATAAAAGCAACCTGTCGCACGGGCAGATGAATTTATACCTGGAAGACATGGTGGGAAAGGAGTTGGTAAAAAAAATCAAGAAGAAAAATTATGATTATATTATAATGACCGACAAGGGTTTTGAGTTCTTCGAGAAATTAAAACAGATGAGGGAATTCGAGAAGACTTTTGGGCTTTAGTTAACTGCAATTTAATCAAAACTTATATAAACCTCTTAATTCTTAAATATTTTAATCATGGCAAAGCAAAAAACGATTGCAAAGGACATTCCACTGGCGGAAATAACTTTGAGGAGATATGAAAAGCCCGCAAACCTGAGCGAGCGGGAGCTGATAAGGAAACTGTGCCTGTCAGTGGGGTTATTGCAGCCCGGCGATTCAAGGGATGTTATTGTTGATGTGTTCACTGTTATAATTAAAGCAAAGAAAGAGAAAACAAACCTTACAAGCGACGAAATCTGCTCTTTAGTCATTGAGGAAAGAAAAAAATTCAAGCTGCCGATGCTCGGCATAGCTTCTTCCAACATCAGGAGGCAGCTGAAAAGGCTGAAGGATTTGCTGATTGTCGAAAAGCACCTTAACTCCTACAGGATTGTGGAGCACAGCAAGCTGGACGAGATTTTCGAGGAGAAGATTGAGAAGTTCCTGCTGCCGTCCATTAACTCCAGAATAAAGGAATACCTAAAAAAAATAGACGAGATGCTATAATTGCTTTTTGTATAACACAATTACATTTCCGACTGAATCTATAAGCTCAGAATGGGTTTTTTCCACTATTGACGTGATTAAATTTTCTTTTTCGTTTCTGTCACCGGGCGATTTTAATAATTTTATTTTAATCAGCTTCCTTTTTATCAGGTTTTTATTTATCTCTCCAATCATGCTGTCGGTTAAGCCGGATTTTCCTATTCTCACAACGGGCTCGAGAGTTTTTGCTTTTGACCTCAGCATTATTTTTTCTTTCATTTCGCTGTCTAACCCGTTTTAATATTTAATTTTATCGCATTCTAATGTTCTCGTCGTAAAAGCGAAATCTTTATATACATGCTCGTCAACAAAAGGAATAAGACAGTTTTAACGTCTTAAAAAACAAGGGGAGGTTTTGAACATGGCTGAAAAAGTAGCAAAAGTCGGAGTCAAAAAGCAGAAGGGCTATCTTTATTTTGTCGACAAGCACGGCAATGTAGCCCGCGCCAAGATGTCCAGAGGCGGCCGCAAGAAAGGAAAAGCAAAAGTTGAGGCTGTGGCAAAGGCAGGCGTCAAGAAAAAATCAGGATACCTGTATTTCATTGACAAGCAAGGCGACGTTTCCTGCGCAAAAATGCAGAGAGGCGGAAGGAAGAGGAAAAGAAGGTAGAACTTCTTTTATTTTTTTATTTTCTTTCTACTTCTAGCAGTTTTTTCAAAGAGCAAATGGCTACTTCAATCTGCTTATTATTTGGCTTTTTTGTTGTAATCTTCTGAAGCCACAACCCCGGCATTGAGATTAATTTAAACAGAATATTATCCTGCTTTTTGTCGCTTGCTTTCAGAATTTCGTAGGATATTCCGGCAACAAATGGTATCAGCAAAATCCTGACCGGAAACAAAATTCCCTTCCTGGCCCAAACATTAAGATTTACAAAATTTGGATAGTAATGGGACATCAGCGACGGCAAAATCGAAAACACGAAAATGCTTACTATAAAAACTATCAATAAAAATGAGGTCCCGCATCTTGGATGGAGTGTTGTGAATTTTTTTACATTACCGGCATCAATCTTTTTTCCATGCTCATAACAATGAATGGTCATGTGCTCTGCGCCGTGGTACTGGAACAGCACTTTGACATCTTTCATAAATGAAATAGCATAAATATAAACCATGAAAATTGCAATCCTTATCAGCCCGTCAATGATGTTAAACAGGATTGGCTTTTGCTCTTCTGTTATTCCAATCAGGTTCGTGAGAAAATAAGGGAGCGCAATAAAGAATAGGATAACCGCGCCGATAGAAATAAGCATGGTGATGGCAATTTCGTTTTTTCCTAATTTTTCATCTCCCTCCCCGGCCTGCTGAGCGGACCATATTATTGATTTTATGCCGATAACCATCATGTCGGCAAGATTCACAAATCCCCTTACAAAAGGCATCTTTAGAAATTTATTCTTTTTTGACGGAATGCTCCCTTTTTTGTAAGCAATGCCTTTTTTATTCCTTGCAGCAACTACATACTTTTCAGGCCCCCTCATCATAACACCTTCTATTACTGCCTGGCCGCCTACGTTAATTTTTTTGTTTTTCATTCTTATTTGAAATTTTATCCTGTTTTAAAAAACTATTGGATTTATGCTGACGAAATGTTTTTAAGTATACGCCTTATTACAATGGCTACTATGAAAAGGGTAGGACAGGGGGCTTTAGCTGTAAGGGTTACTGGGCTAAAAGGAGAAAGAACTGCTGAACTTTTCTTTCTTGCTTTCAGTCTTGATGCCGCAGTTAAATGTGCAGAAACTGAGGGTTGGAGCCAGGTAACCTCTCATCAGATAAATCCTAAAGAAATTGAAAACCAGCCAAGATATGATTTAGGATTAAGTTGGGCTAAAAAAGCTAAATCAACAGGCAATCCCTTGATGGATGCTTATAATGTTGGCGGCAGCTATCTTTAAAAAATCAGATACTTAACAAAATGAAATGCCCTTACTGCAATTTCGAGGAAACCCAGGTCATTGATACCCGGGAGACTGAGAATCTGGAAGCAACCAGAAGAAGAAGGGAATGCATGAAATGCAATAAAAGGTTTACAACCTATGAAAGAGTTGAGGAAGCGGATATCATCGTTGTCAAGAAAAACGGCAAAAGAGAGCGTTTTCAGAGGCAGAAAGTCCTTAACGGGATAATCGAGGCGTGCGAAAAAAGAGAGATCCCCATTGAAAAGATAGATGAGCTTGTTGATGAAGTGGAATCCGATTTAAGGAAAAGGGATTCTGTTGAAGTTGAAAGCAAAGTCATCGGGGAGATTGTCATGAAAAAGCTGAAATCTCTTGATAAAGTTGCTTACATAAGGTTTGCATCAGTTTACCGCGAGTTTGGTGACTTGGATAGGTTCGCGGAAGAATTGGAAAAGCTGCAGAAGAAATGAATTGAATCTTATAAAGAATAAATCGCGCGTGGATTATAACCCATTCTTTGCATGCTTAACATAACCCCTTTTGGTAATTTTAATTTTTCAAGCATTGCTGCACCTTCCACAAAGTCAGCTAGATTCTGTGGAGTTACTGGCACATTAACTCTTCTGCCTGCCTCTCTTTGTAGAGTTTCCGTCTGGGATAAATATGCATTTCTGCGGGCTTGTCTTTCATAAGCAGTTCCAACACTTTGCTCTAAACCTGGAACTTGAGCTTCTAATTCCTGCCACTTGGTCTCCCCCAGTAAACCCCTTATAATCCGTATGCCCCTTTGATATGTGCTTTCCATAAGATTTTGTAAAAACAATTTCAATTTAAATGTTTGTTTTGAAGAGCTGCAAAAATGCTCAAATTTATTAACTCATTTAATTTTCTTTTATTTTATGATAGTCGGCCTAACAGGCAAAAACGCAGCTGGAAAGGGGGAGATTGCAAAGCATCTCCAGTCAAAAGGATTTGCTTATTTTTCATTGTCTGACGCTTTAAGGGAAGAGGCGGACAGAAGAAAACTTGATTATTCTAGAAGCGGCCTGATAACTCTAGGAAATGAGTTAAGGAAAAATTTCGGAAACGGAATTCTTGCTGAAAGGATAAATATAAAAATTCAAAAAGAAAAATTCAATGGCAGGAAAGATTTCGTGATAGACAGCATAAGAAACCCGGGCGAGATACGCGAGCTGAAAAAGAACGAAGGTTTTTTATTGGTTGGCGTTGTAACTGATGAAAAGATAAGGTTTCAGAGGCTTTTGAAGAGGGGGAGGATTGGCGATGCAACGACGTTCGAAGAGTTCAGAGAACACGAGCAGCGCGAGAACAATAACGAGGAATCCGGCCAGCAACTTGACAAGTGCCTCTCTATGGTTGATAAGCACATAAGCAGCAACGGAACAATAGAAGAAGCAAATAAGGAATTTGATGAATGGATGGAAAGCTTAAAATGACGCAAAGGGCAAACTGGGAGCAGTATTTCATGAACATAGCGAAAGAAGTCGCAACCAGAAGCACCTGCGACAGAAAGCATGTTGGCGCTTTGATTGTAAGAGACAAGACTATTTTATCGACAGGCTATAATGGGAGCATAAGAGGAATGCCGCATTGCGATGATGTAGGCCACATGATGGAAGACGGCCATTGCGTTGCCACAATTCATGCAGAGACTAATGCAATTTTACAGGCAGCGAAAAACGGCGTCATGATTAACGGAGGGGAGGTTTACATAACCGCATCTCCATGCTGGCCCTGCTTTAAGATGCTTGCGAACGCTGGAATTAAAAAAATATATTATGGTGAATTCTACCGCGACCAGAGGATTTTTGACGTTGCAAAAAATATTGGAATTGAAATGATTAACATTCCGGTCGACCAGAAAACACTGTGAATTTCCGGCTTGCCTGTGGAAAAGGAAAAAATAAGAAAATTATTGGAGTGATTTAAATGGCTGAAAAGAAAAAAGGAATATTTGGAAAATTTGTTGAGAATCTTGACAAAAAAATGGAAAAGAAGTCAAAGGAAAAGGAATGCTGCTGCGATGGTGACGGAAAAGAAGGCTCGTGCTGCAGCAAATAGTTGACTGGGGACTGTATAATGGCATAGGATTGAATCCAAGCTTAAAGTATTCCGAATCAATAAATTATTTTGTTTATGATTCTATAAAGATTGTATTCCTCTTATTTCTTATGATATTTATAATGGGCGTACTAAGAACTTATATTTCCGAGGACAAAATAAAAAAATGGCTGAGCGGCAGGAAAGCAGGGGCTGGAAACCTGCTTGCGTCAGTTTTTGGCGCAGTAACGCCATTCTGCTCCTGCTCGTCTGTTCCAATATTTTTGAGCTTTCTTGAAGCGCAGATTCCGTTGGGCGTTTCATTTTCGTTTCTGATAACCTCCCCCCTAATAAATGAATATCTTGTTGTCCTGATGCTTGGATTTTTTGGCTGGAAAATAACATTAGCTTATGTCATCAGCGGGATTTTAATCGGAACAATATCTGGGATGATGCTGGGAAAGATGAATCTAAGCAAATATTTAGTTAAAGACCTGATTTCAAAAAAGCCGAAAATAAAAAGTGAAGATTTGAACAGGAATATAAAAAGCAGATTTCTGTTTGGAATAAATGAGGCATTTTCAATTGTTAAAAAATTATGGATATGGATTTTAGTTGGGGTCGCTGCAGGCGCAGTAATCCACAATTATGTTCCGGAAGAATTAATTCATAGGCTGATAGGCCAAGGAGGAATATTTACTGTCCCGGTTGCAACTTTAATCGGAGTTCCAATGTATGGAAGCTGCGCGGCAATTGTTCCGATTGCGTTAGCCTTGTTCCAGAAGGGAATACCAATCGGCACTGCCCTTGCTTTTATGATGGCCATATCCGCGCTGAGCTTTCCTGAAGCTATAATCCTTAGAAGGGCTATGAAGCTAAAACTTATTGCAATATTTTTTGGAATCGTGACTTTTGGAATAATATTTACCGGATACCTGTTTAATGCTCTGCAAAGCATGTTAGTCTGATTGGAAAGCTTAATATATTAGCTTACTGAAAGTTTAATTGTGTTTAAATTGGAGCAAAAAAAGGGGAATCACAGTTCTAAGATAGCCATTGTAGGCGCAGGTTTCGTGGGAAGCACGGCAGCCTATGCGTGCCTGATTGAAGGCGCCGCTTCTGAAATTACATTAATTGATGTAAACAAGGAAAAAGCTGAGGGCGAGGCAATGGATCTGCAGCACGGGCTGCAGTTCAAGCCAAATACAAAAATTTCTTTCGGAAGCGATTACAGCTTATGCAGGGATGCAGATATAGTTGTCATAACAGCAGGCGCGCACCAGAAGCCGGGCGAGACGAGAATTGATTTGGTAAGGAAAAATTCCGAAATTTTCAGGGAAATGATCCCTCAGATTACTTCAAATAATGATGACTGCATTCTATTGGTTGTCTCAAATCCTCTTGATGTCTTGACATATTTAACTTTGAAATATTCAAAATTCCCAAATCATAAAGTTATCGGCTCCGGAACAATCTTGGATACATCGCGATTCAGGTACATGCTCGGGCAATATTTCGAAGTCAGCCCAAACAGCGTGCATGCCTACATAATGGGCGAGCACGGCGATTCGTCATTTCCGGTCTGGAGCACTGCAAACATTGCAGGAGTTTCATTAAAGAAATTCAAAAAATACAGCAAAAAATCCATGGACAAGATTTATGCCGAAACGAAAAATGCAGCCTATGAAATTATTGCAAAAAAAGGCGCAACTTATTATGCGATAGGCCTTGGGGTTTCAAAGATTGTGAAATCCATCCTGTCAAACCAAAACGAGGTTCTTGCTTTGTCTTCTTATCTTTCGGATTACCATGGCGTAAGCGATGTCTGCCTGAGCGTTCCGACGATTGTAAACCGAAATGGAATCAAAGAGCATATTGTAATGCCTTTGAATTCTGTTGAGAAAAAACAGCTGAGGAAATCTGCGAGTTTGATTAAGAAAGTCATCAAGGAATGCAATTGTTAAGCTACTATATTAATTCCCCACAAACCTAGAATACAAAGACTTTGCCTCTTTTTCATCCTTAGCTTTTAACAACGCCCTTCCGTCCTGAAATATTGTTAATTTGTTGTCAAAATTAACGCAATAATCAAAATCAGTCACTTTCCCGATTTTCTTCAATCTATTTTTTAAATTATCAAACTCTTTTTTATCAATTGACTTATTTTTAATCTGGAAAACATCATTTCCGCACATTTTTGTTGTTTTGGAAGATTTTTTCCCGCTCAAATATTCAAAATTATTTTTGACGCAGCATTCACATTTTTTGTTTTTATTTACTTTAATTTTCATTAACTCATTTTTCCATACGTCAAAAAATAAGAGATTTTTTTCATAATCTTTGCCCAGTAAAATTTTAATTGCCTCGTTTACCTGAATTGATGGTATTATGCGGGTTATTGTGTTCAGAACCCCGGCTGTTTCGCATGTATCCAGCTGCGCAGCTTCTTTCAGGAAACATCTCAGGCACGGGTTATTTTTATCTGGAACTAAATTTAAAATATACCCTTTGCTTCCGACTACAGAGGAATGGATGAATGGCACTTTATTCTTTATTGAAAAATCATTAATGAGAAATCTCGTTTCAAGATTATCCGTGCAATCCAAAATTAAATTGGCATTTTCAATATCTATTATTTTTCTTATATTATTATGATTTAAGTCATCAATAAAAATCTTAATTTTAACTTCTGAATTAATATCGTTTAACTTTTCTTTAGCTGCAATTGCTTTAGGCTTTCCAATATCGGATTCGCCGTACAATGCCTGTCTCTGTAAATTGGATACTTCAACAATATCCCTGTCAACCAAAATCAATTTTCTAATTCCGGCTCTCGTTAGCAGTTCAGCGGCAACGCTGCCCAATGCGCCCAGCCCAACTACTGCAACGGCGCTTTTTCTTAATTTAGACTGCCCTTTCTTTCCGATTTCGCTGAATATTTCCTGCCGTATGTAGCGCATAATGGCAGTTAATCCGGTGATTATTTAAAAGTTTATATCAACAACATTTTTATATAACCCTTTAAACTAATCCATTATGCAATCTGAATTCGCTGAAAGGCAGAAGCGCGATTTTTTCCGGGACATTTCTGCGCTCGGCAGCCTGATTTTTTACGTTCTTTTGATGATGCTGTTTTTTGCGCTGAATGATTACGCTTCCCTGGGAACATTGTTTGTTGGAGTAATTTTAATGTACCTTTTTACCATAATCATAAGATTGGTTTATTTCAAAAACAGGCCCGATAAATTTGCTTATCGCAATGTAATAGAAAAAATAGATGCGGCTTCTTTTCCAAGCCTGCATGCCGCAAGAACCGGTTTCCTGTCGGTGTTTTTCGCTTATTATTTTAATAATATTTCCATTTCAGTTATTTTGGCCGTGCTTGCGCTTGGGATTTTATTTTCAAGAGTTTATTTGAGAAAACACGATTTTATGGATGTGTTGGCGGGCGCAGTCCTGGGAGTTTTGGCTTATTTTGGAGTGCATTGGCTTCTTTGATCAAAGTTAAAATTTAATTTGTAGAGAGAGTCACTTCGGCTTCGTATCGGCAGTATAAAACGATATGGTGTCTCCTGGCCTTAGGTATTGGAAAATGCTATCACCTGGGCGTCTGGCTTTGCGCTCTCTATCTTTTAGTTTGCTATAAAGATCCGGATTCAGGCGCTTAAATGCATCAAGGAATGTCTCGTGGTTGCTTTTATGGTGCTCTGTGGTTCTAAGCGGCACGTATCTTCCTTTATTGTCATGCATTTGGTATCCAAATTTTTTCTCGAGCAGGCCATAAAAGATATCTCTCCTGTGAATTTTTACATCATTTTCTGTAAGCCTGTACGTTTCTATAGGCAGTTTTGCTTCGATTGTTTGCTGAGATTGATTTTGGTGATTATCGGCTGGCACATTTCCAACATAAACAGCACCACCTGTTGCAAGAGCAAGGCTCGTAATTCCCACTTTTGCTTTAAGGGGGAGTGCCTTAAGGCCAGGCACATTTGTTATGATATTTATAGCATATTCACCTGCTCTGCTAATATAACCACTCGCCAAGTATGCTGCTGCAACAGCGCCAATACCCCCATAAGCTGCAATGCGGAATGCTCGAGAACCTGAGGAATCGGCTGCAACTTTCAGATGGTTCATAACTCTGCCGGTTTTTTTGCCCAGGTTACTTTTTGGACTAAACAGCTGATCAGACTCTTTTGTTCGCCCATGTTTTTCTTTAAGTATTTCGTCAAGTTTCATTTTATTCACCTACACACTTTTTGCAAATATCCAGATCAAAGTGCCCGCGCTTTTTGCGTGATCTTAAGTCCTTAAATTCTTTCCCATACCATATCGAAACTATGCCTTTCTCATTTACATTTCCATATCTGTGATCCCCTACATAATCATTGGCACAAAGTATTACATTTCCCTCAACATCTACATTTGCACTGTACGACTCATCTACACAATGCGTAAGCTTTCTGGGATTCTGCGCTTCAATTAAGCCTCCCCTGTTGTAGTATGAGCTGACACCAGCCCGCATTTTGAAATGCTTGCGCAGTTCAGGATGGCCTTTAAGGTAAGCCTGCAGTGCTTGCAGGCTTGGCTCCAGCTCGCCATTTTTATTGTGGTTTGTTACGTGTATTAAGTCAATGCCTGCTTTGACGAGCCTAACAAAACGCCCGGGGTCAAGCCTGTCGCCGTTTGAGTTCATGACCAGGAAGGCATTTGGCAACTGCTTTCTTGCGTAAGTAATTCGCGATTCCAGTTTTGGATCAAGCAGAGGCTCGCCATAGTGCTGCAGAGCCACAGTTCCCTGGTAGTTTACAGCCGCAAGCTGGTCAATCACGTTATGATAAGTCTTATCATCCATTGGCTTAAGCGGCCTGCTTTGATAAAGGTCACTTATAGAAACTGGACAATAATCGCAGCGCCTATTACATATTGAAGTGGTTTCAATTGCTATATTGGAAAACATGCCAAAACGATTATAATTGGCAAGACTCATTGCCTCATGGCCAATCACTTTTATTAAATCTTCCAACGAATCTGGTGTAAATTGCAGTACAAGCCTTTTTAGATTACCAGTACTTAGAATATCCAAGACCCTGCTTTCCTTGATTGTGGGTGTTGTGCTCTTTAGTTTTGAATCTACGGTCCCTTCTGCCATTATGCTTTATAGTAGTTTTTCTTTATATATAAACCTTACTATTTTTTGTTATTATACAGTAGTTATAAATAATTAGTCCTACAACTATCCATTATTTTATCATAATCATCTTTGCAAATAAGTTAACAATCGTTAACTTTATATATAGATTCCTTATTGTACAATATTATGCAGGAAACTATGCCGCAGGAGATTGAAGTCAGGTATATTCTGCCGGCTATCAGAAGGGAATTGGCTAAAATTTTCATCAAAGAGCACAACCTTAGCCAGAAAGACGCGGCTAGGCTTCTAGGCTTAACTGAAGCCGCTGTTTCGCAGTACCAGCACTCAAAAAGGGCAACGGAAGTTGTTTTCAGCGAGGACATTATCGATGAGATAAGGAAGTCTGCGGCAAAAGTTTTGTCAGGCAAGAGCAGCAAGCAAAAGATGATGGGGGAAATGTACAGGATAAGCAGCCTTACAAAAGTCAGAAAGGTTTTATGCGAACTGCACCGCTCCCAGTCAAAAGAGCTGTCTGCCTGCAATGTGTGTTTTGATAAAGGGCTGCTGGCAGTTAAAACAAGAAGTTAAGAAGCATATTCCTAAATTTTTTATAAATCACTAGTAAGAAAAATAAAAAAAATCAATCAGTAAATAAAAATTAATAGAATGGCACAGGAGCAAACATTCGAAAAGGATTACAGCAAGTACGGCTTTCATGACAAGGAAGACTACATTTTCAAGTCAGGAAAAGGATTGACAAAAGAGCTGATTGAAGAAATATCCAGGATGAAAAATGAGCCTGAATGGATGTTGAAGTTCCGCTTGAAATCTTTTGAGGAATACAAGAAAAGGCCGATGCCCCAGTGGGGGGCAGATTTAAACCAGATAGATTTTGAAAATATTCATTATTACGTAAAGCCCTCTGACAAGTCAGAAACAAGCTGGGATGATGTTCCTTCTTACATTAAAGACACTTTCAACAAATTGGGAATTCCGGAAGCCGAGCAGAAATTTTTAGGAGGCGTTGGAGCGCAGTACGAAAGCGAGCTTGTGTACCACAAGATAAGAAAAGACTTGGAAGACAAAGGAGTCATTTTCCTGGGAATGGACGACGGCTTAAAGCAGTATCCGGAAATCGTGAAAAAATATTTTGGAACTGTGATTCCCTATAATGACAACAAATTGGCTGCATTGAATTCAGCAGTATGGTCCGGCGGAAGCTTTGTTTACGTTCCGGCCGGCGTCAAGGTCGATTTGCCTCTGCAGGCATATTTCAGGATAAATGCAAAAAATGCAGGCCAGTTTGAAAGGACTTTAATTATCGCTGAGCCGGGCTCAAGCGTGCATTATATCGAGGGGTGCTTTGAAAAAGGTGCTCCAATAAAAACTTCTGATGGTATGAAGAAAATCGAGGATGTGAAAGAAGGAGATGTTGTTTTCACACATACGCATTCTTACAAAAAAGTTTACAAGACAATGAAAAGAAAGCACGATGGAGTGATTTGCACAATAAATTATTATGGCGACTCAAGGCAAAAAATAAAGATTACCGGGGGGCATCCAGTTCTTGCAGTCAAGAGGCAAAAAGCTGAATATAAAAATACAGAATGGAAGCTAGACTGGGTTGAGTCAAAAGACTTAGAGAAATTAGATTATGTTGCAATTCCAATTGAAAGAACTGTTGTTTCCCAAGATGAAAGATTCTTCTCAGTAAAAATCGGAAGAGGAAGACATCCTGCAAAGACAATCCAATTTAAAATAAGCACAGACAAGGATTTCTTTAGGTTAGTTGGCTATTACATGGCGGAAGGCAGCGTAATGGGAAAAAATTACTTATCTTTCACCTTTAACAAAAATGAAAGAAAATATTTGGATGATGTTGCAGAGTTGCTTGAAAAATATTTTGGAAAATCTCCATTGGAATACAAAGAATACAAAAACGGAATATCACTAGTGTTATGCAGCACTGTTGCAGCCAGAATATTCAAGCAGGAATTTAATTCCGGAGCTAAAAATAAATCACTTCCAAAATGGCTTATGCTTGAAGCTCCTGAAAAGCAGGCGGAATTTATCAAAGGTTACTGGAGCGGGGATGGAAGCTTCACTAATAAAGAATATTCATGGGGATTTAAGAGGATGTTTAGAATTAACACTATTTCGGAATCGCTCGCTGGACAAACAAGGGATTTATTGTTAAGATTGAATATTTTTGCATCAATAAATGTTTGGAATAAAAAAGCTCCAAGAAATAATTCATTTGTAGTTTATGTCGGAGGTACTTATTTAGGTAAATTTGCAAATGTTGTTGGTAAAAATATTAATCAAAGTGAAAACAATTCTGAATTATTATTAAAACAAGAATTGCTTTCTTATGCTCAAATAACAGAAAATTACGCATTTGTTCCAATTAAAGAAATAAGAAAAGAAACTGTAAGTGATGTTGAAGTTTACAATTTCAGCGTTGCGGAAGATGAATCCTACGTTGCTCATGGAATTGCAGTTCATAATTGCACAGCCCCAATCTATTCCTCAGACTCATTGCATTCAGCAGTTGTTGAATTAATTGCATTAAAAGGCTCAAGAATCCAGTACACGACAATCCAGAACTGGAGCAATAACGTTTACAATCTCGTGACAAAAAGGGCATTCGCCTACGAAGACGCAACAGTTTTCTGGGTTGACGGGAATTTAGGGAGCAAAATCACGATGAAGTACCCGTCAATTTATTTGCTTGGCGAAAGGGCAAGAGCTGAAATTTTAAGCGTTGCTTTTGCGGGCAAGGGCCAGCATCAGGATGCGGGCGGAAAAATATTGCATTATGCCCCGAACACGACATCCAGAATTGTTTCAAAGTCAGTCAGCAAAGACGGCGGAAGGACAACTTACCGCGGATTGCTAAAAGTTGCAGAAGGCTGCCACGGCGTAAAGTCCCATGTGACCTGCGATGCCCTAATTCTGGATGACAAATCAGCTTCTGACACGGTCCCTTACATGGAAATAAATGAAAAGAATGTTAACATCGAGCATGAGGCGACTGTCGGAAAAGTCGGCGAGGAGCAGCTGTTCTATTTGATGAGCCGCGGCCTAAGCGAGGACCAGGCTTTGACAATGGTAGTTTCAGGATTCATGGAGCCATTCACGAAAGAGCTGCCTTTGGAATATGCTATTGAGCTGAACAGGCTGATAGCAATGAACATGGAAGGATCAGTAGGCTGATTTTCGGGGGAAAATTATATGGTTAATACTGCCGTTAAACATGAGAATCTGATTATGAAAAATACCATGAAGGAATTGCTGCAAAAGGATAGTGATTTTGCCAAAAGCAGAAAAGAGGACGCTCTGGAAATATTTAATTCAGTTCCCATGCCGAAGGAAAAGGAAGAAGACTGGAGATATACTGAGATTGAAAAATTAAAATTGGAAAATTTTGCGCCGTTTGAATCGGCTGTAAAAATATCAGCATCCGAGTTAAGCGAGAATTTGATAAATCAGGGAGTTATTTTGACTGATATTAACTCAGCTCTTGAAAAATATCCAGCAGCACTGAATTATTTTTTTAAATCTTGTAAAATAGACAAAGACAAATTTGTTGCACTGTCAGCAGCGCATTTCAATCACGGCATTTTTCTGTATGTTCCTAAAAATATTGAGCTGACAGAACCGATAAGGGTTAATTTTGAGATGGAAGGGATGAACAGCATTCTACATAATCTGATAGTAGTTGAATCAAATGTTCAACTGGATTTTATCGAGCAGTACTCAAATAGGGAAACGGCTGGAGAGCAGCTAAATTCCTGCATTACCGAGGTTTTTGCAAACACCAACTCAAAAATAAATTTTTACCATATAAATAATTGGACAAATAATGTACGCAGCTTTACCAATCTTATAGGAACAGCAGACAGAAACGCTTCAATCAACTGGGTTTCGGGATGCTTCGGCGGAAAGCTAAACAGGATAAGAATTGACACAAACTTTAACGGGCAGGGCTCACAATGCAGCAACATCGGGATATTCCTGGGAAAGCGAAAAGAGCACATTGATTTCACGACAAATGTTTACCATAATGCCGAAAACACAATAAATGATATTTTGGTTGACGGAATTCTGAAAGATGAATCCTCTTCAGTTTATCGCGGATTAATCAGGATTCCAAAAGAAGGCCAGAAAACAAATTCTTATCTTGCGAATCACATTTTGAAATTAGGCGACAAGACACTGGCTAATTCAATTCCAAGCCTGAAGATTGATGCAAACGACGTAAAAGCATCGCACGGCGCGACAGTCGGCCAGATTGACGAGGAGCACTTGTTTTACCTGATGGCGAGGGGATTATCAAGGCAGGAAGCAGAAAAATTAATCGTTGAAGGATTTTTCGAGCCGGTGATTAACAAAGTTCCATCAGAAGAATTGAAGGAAAAGATAAGGGAATTGGTGAGGAAATGATGAATCAACTTGAAATTAATTTGCGCGATATGCATAGAAGATTCCCCGAGGCATTGTATCATATATCCCTTGCAGGCGAATACCGTTTTGATCCGGCTACTGGAGAAATAGTGCCAAGGACAGAAATGGCTTACTCAGAATGGGCATTGTGGGGTAAACTAACCGGAAGTTTCGAAAATTGGCTCGTTGGTGTCTTGCCGGCAGGTTCAAAAGCTGAAATCAAGGTTGACTATGGATGGACATTGGCATTTTTTAGGCTGAAGGATTCAGATGATTAAAACAAAACTTAATATTGAGCAAATCAGAAAAGATTTTCCTATTTTAACTAGAAAAATCCATGGAAAGCCGTTGATTTACTTTGACAGCGCCGCAACTTCCCAAAAGCCAAAGCAGGTCATTGATGCAATGGATAATTACTATAAAAATTCAAATGCAAACATCCACAGAAGCATCCATCAGATTGGCGAAGAAGCAACAAAACTTTATGAAGAAGCGCATGAGAAAGTTGCGGATTTCATTAATGCTGATTCGTACCAAAACATCGTTTTTACAAAAAACACAACAGAATCATTAAACCTGCTGGCATATTCACTGACTTCAAAACTGAAAAAAGGAGATGAGATTGCAATCTCGCAGATGGAGCATCACTCTAATTTTGTTCCGTGGCAGCAGCTTGCAAAGCAAAGGGGGCTGAAATTAAAATTCATAAAAATCGACGGAGAAGGGAATCTGGATAAAAAAAGCATTCAAGAAAATATAACTAAAAGAACAAAAATAGTTTCATTAACCCACGCTTCAAATGTTTTGGGAACTATAAATCCAATAAAAGATATTGCAAAAATTGCGCATGAACATGGGGCAATGGTGGTTGTTGATGGGGCCCAGTCGGTTCCGCACATGCCGGTTGATGTCCAGCAATTGGATGCAGATTTTCTTGCTTTCAGCGGGCATAAGATGCTTGGCCCGACAGGAATCGGAGTTTTGTACGGCAAGAAAGAATTGCTTGAAGAAATGCAGCCATTCCTATACGGCGGCGAAATGATAAGGGAAGTAAAATTTGATGACACTACCTTTAACGAGTTGCCCTGGAAATTTGAGGCGGGCACTATGAACATTGCAGAAGCCGTAGGATTAGGCGCCGCAATTGATTATCTAAAAAAAACAGGAATGGAAAATATAAGGAACCATGATGCAGAATTGGTTGATTATGCGATGGCAAAATTGAAAAAAATTGATTGGATAAAAACTTACGGCCCCAAGGAAAGGGGCGCGGTTATCTCGTTCAATGTAAAGGGAGTTCATGCCCATGATGTTGCGCAGATACTTGACAGCGATGGAGTTGCAGTCAGGGCGGGCCATCACTGCTGCATGCCGCTTATGGGCGTTTTGGGAGTGCCGGCAACTGCAAGAGCATCATTTTACTTGTACAATACAGAGAAAGAAGTTGATCATTTCGTAGAGGCACTGTACAAAGTTAAGAAAATTTTTGGAGTTTAAGTCGATAAAAATGGAAGAAATAGACCAGATGTACCAGGAAAACATTTTGGACCATTACAAGAACCCAAGGAATTTTGGGAAAATAATGAATGCAACGGTCCACCATCATGAAAAAAACCCGCTGTGCGGTGACGAGCTTGATGTTTATTTTTTGATAGATGATGGCAGAAACATTGCCGATGTTAAGATTTACGGGCACGGGTGCGCAATTTCGCAGTCAAGCGCTTCGATGCTGACAGAGAAAGTAAAAGGAAAAAGCATTGATGAAATAAAAAAGCTGAAGAAAGAGGATATTTTGGAAATGCTTGGCATTCCAGTCAGCGCAGCGAGGCTGAAATGCGCGCTACTGTCAATGGTGCTGTTCAAGAACGCGATTACGATTTTTGAAAAATATATTAAAGAGCCGGGAGTTAAAAGGGAAAGGTAAAAAATTAAATTTAAGAAACAAATTAAAACTAATTCCAGTAAAATAATTTAAAAAAACAGTTCAAAAATTAAAACTTTAAAATTAAACGGAGTTATTGAAAATCGCATAGCGATTTATCGGAACTCCTTCATAAAATTCGGAGGGGTTAAAAATGACAGATGAATTAATTATAAAAGATTTGCACGTTAGCATCGAAGGCAAGCAAATACTGAATGGAGTAGACTTAGCTGTGAAGAAAGGGGAAGTCTGTGCTTTGATGGGGCCGAACGGAAGCGGTAAATCAACTTTGGCATATACTTTAATGGGCCATCCTAAATATGTTGTAGACAAAGGAGAAGTGTGGTACAAGGGAAAAAACATTCTTGAATTAAAGCCGGATGAAAGGGCAAAGCTGGGATTGTTTTTGTCGTTCCAGTATCCGCAGGAAATTCCGGGAGTTTCGGTTTCAAACTTTTTGAGGACGGCTTACAATGCGGTCAAGCAAAATCCGCTGCCGGTGCCTGAATTCGTGAAATTACTGAAGGAAAAAATGCACCTGCTCAAAATAGAGGATAAATTCGCAAGAAGATACCTGAATGAAGGGTTTTCAGGCGGAGAGAAGAAAAGAACTGAAATACTGCAGATGGCGGTTCTTCAGCCGGATATGGCTATCCTGGATGAAACTGATTCCGGGCTGGATATTGATTCATTAAAAGTTGTTGCGGAAGGAGTCAACACTTTAGTAGGCCCGAACACCGGGTTTTTGGTTATAACGCATTACCAAAGGCTGCTAAACTATATTACGCCGGACACCGTCCATATAATGGTGAAGGGAAAAATTGTAAAGAGCGGCGGAAAAGAGCTCGCGCATGAGCTGGAAGCGAGAGGATATGATGAGTATAAGGAGTTTGAGAAAGAGGAGGCGGCTTAGAATGCAGCAAACAGCTCAAAATCCAATAACTTTAACAGACAAAGCAGCATCAAAAATAAAGCATTTCATGGAAAAGGAAAACAAGAAAGATTATGGATTTAGGATAGGCATTGTCATGGGCGGATGCTCTGGCTATATGTACGAAATGGGGCTTGAAAAATCTCCGAAAGAAAATGATTTGGTGATAGAAGACAAAGGAGTAAAGCTCTTTATTAGCCCGGAAAGCATTGCTTTCATGAAAGGCTCAACTCTTGATTACAAGGAAGCACTGCAAGGCGCTGGATTTAAAATTAATAATCCTAATGTAAAAAGAACGTGCGGATGCGGGCATTCTGTCGGCTAAGAATTTCTCAATAACCTTTATTAATAAACAAATTCTCCCTATTGCCGTGAAAAAAATAAAAATAGCCGTGTTCATCGACAGGGAAAACAAAAATATAAATGCTGAGTTAAATGATGACTCATCAGTCTCTGACTTGCTGAAAAAATTAAAAATAAATCCCGTAACTGTAATTGTCTCAAGAAACAGTGAGTTAATTTTAGAAGATGAAAAATTAAACGACAAGGACAAAATAAAAATTTTATCTGTGATTTCTGGCGGCTGAAAAATGCAAATAAACATCAATAATAAAAATTGCTGCAGCGAAAAGCCAGTAATCCAATTAACTGCCGGTGAGAAGCTCTGCAAGAATCATTTCAATGAATATTTTGAAAATAAGGTTTTTAAGACAATAAGGCAGTTTGATTTGCTTGGAAAAGAGGAAAATTTAGGAGTTGCAATTTCAGGAGGCAAGGATTCGCTGACCGTTTTGCGCTTGCTAAACAAGCTATCAAAACAAAATCCAAAAATAAAAATAACGGCGATTGCAATTGACGAGGGAATTGCCGGCTACAGGGACAAAACATTGGCCACAGCGCAAAAATTCTGCGATGAAAACAATATTAAACTGAATATTTTTTCCTATAAAGATGAGTTTGGCTTAACTCTGGATGAGATGCTCAAGATTTTGGATGTGAAGCCCTGCAGCATCTGCGGCGTTTTTAGGAGATATTTGCTGAATAAGAAATCGATAGAGTTAAAATTAACGAAACTGGCAACAGGCCACAATCTTGATGATGAATGCCAGTCAATAATGATGAACCAGATGAAAAATAATATTGGAGCCTCGGCAAGATTAGGACCCAAAGTCGGGGTAAGCGATGATGGTAAATTTTCACAGAGGATAAAGCCATTGTATTTATGCATGGAAAAGGAAGTAACAACTTACGCTTTCATAAACGGATTATTGGATAATTTCAACGAATGCCCAAATGTTGCGCATTCTTTCAGGGCGCAGGTTAGGGACATGCTGAATGGCATGGAGCAGAAATTTGCCGGGACGAAATATTCCATAGTCAATTCATTTTTGGAAACTTTGCCTATACTGAAAGAGAAGTTCAAGGGGGAAATGGCTCAGGCCTGCTCGAAATGCGGCGAGCCGAGCGCAAATGAAACATGCAGCGCTTGCAATTATTTGGAAAGATTAAAAAAAAGCGTGATGCATCAGAATTAAAATGGAAAATTGGATATTTTTTGTTCTTTTGGCGCAGTTTATCTGGAGTTTCACAACAATGATAGATAAATTTATAATTTCTAAAAAGCATATCTCAAACCCTTTAGTTTATATTGTTATAAACGGACTGACCAACCTTGCATTTATATTCCTGCTTCTTTTTTTCAATTTTGAGCCATTGGGACTAAAAGATTTTATGATTGCACTGCTGTCAAGCGCCGGATTTGCTATCGGTGTAACTTTATACTATAAGGCAATACAGTACGAGGAAATATCGAGAATCACTTTGCTTTACCAGTCCACGCCATTGTTTGTCTTTGCGCTTTCCGCGATTTTTTTGAGTGAATCCCTGTCACCTTACCATCTTTTTGGATTTTTACTGCTGCTCTGCGCTGGAATAATCGCTGCATATAAACAATCCCATAACAGGTTTGTATTAAGCAAGGCATTTTATCTTATGATTGCGTCAAATATTGCTATTGCTGTTGCTTATATCTCAGCAAAACACGTCTTTAATGTCACTGGATTCTGGAGCGCTGTTTTGTGGCTGAGAGTTACTGGATTTGTTGCGCTGTCAGTATTGCTGATTCCGAGTGTCAGAAAGGATTTTGTTCAAACGTTTAAATCTATGAAAAATAAAATCAGGGGATTAATCGGGTTTAAGATGCTTATTGACTCCATTGCTTTCATAGCTTCTGATTTTGCCATATTTCTCGGCCCTGTGTCGCTTGTAAGCGCATTGAGCAATGCAGCGCTTCCGTTGTTTGTTTTTGTCCTTGCAATATTATTTACTCTGTATTTTCCTAATATAATAATGGAAGATATACACAAAAAAAGCGTGTTGGTTAAGATGCTTGCCCTTGCATTTGTGGTTGCAGGAATCATTTTTATCAGCATATAATAAGAAATTAACACAAACTTGTATATAAAGAAAATCACGATTTTCTAATATAAAAATCCGCAAAATGTTGATATTCTGCGATACTTTTATATAAGGGTAATTATTAATTTTTGAGATGGCAGAGCAAACCCAGGAAATAAAAACCGAAAAGAAATTTCAAATACAGCACGACAGGCCGAACTGCATAGGCTGCGCCGCATGCGCTGCTGTTGCCCCAGATTTCTGGGAAATGAATGAAGACGGCAAATCGGACATAATCGGCTCGGTAAAAAAAGATGATGAGACAGAAGAGCTTGATATTGGTGATAAGGATTTTGCCGCAAACAAGGAAGCCGCTGATTCATGCCCTGTTAATGTGATTCATATTGTCAATAAGGAGACAAAAGAGAAAATAATTTAAATTCGCGGATTACCTGCTTATTCTATGATTAAATGCCCGAAATGCAGCTCTAAGAATATTAGGTCATTAAGCTACCTTGGAATTAGCGTAATAAAGTGCAATAACTGCGGCTTTGATGAAAGGGTTGTTTATGATGTCTATCCCGAGCAGAAAACAAGCCAGAAAGCGAAAGGGAATTATTCACCTTATAAAGCCGGTGGAAGCGGAAGGGCAAGAAAGAAATAAACAGTTTGATTGATAATAATTTTAAAGGTGATACCTTTGGATTTTAAATCGGCAATGAGCAAATTCACAATCTACCAATACCTGTCCGCTTTCCTGATAATTTTGACTTTAGCAAGTGCGTTTTTTTATGATTTTGGAATATCATCTTTAATCCCGGTCTTGATTGCAGTTTTAACGGCGGCAATTCTGGATTTGCTGATTGATTATTTTTGGTCTAAAACTTGGGAAATTCCATACTCTGCGCTCATTTCCGGAATTTTTATTGGCGGATTATTGACTCAAAATTTAAGCTGGCATATTTATGTTATTGCCGGAATAATTGCAATTGTGTCAAAACATCTTATTAAGGTTAATCACCGCCATATTTTCAATCCGGCAAATCTTGGAATCCTGCTTGTTTTTCTTATTTTCAAAGCCCCGAATACATGGTGGATATCATCCCCCTTTTATCTGGTAATTTTGTTCGGGCTTTTTATTTTGTGGAAATTAAAAAGATTTGATTTGGGGCTGAGTTTTTTATTAACTTACTATTTGGTTCATTTTTACCTTCTATTAAGGGATGTTTCGCCGCTTCAGCACTTTTCAAACCTGGTTGCGCAAAGCGGCACGGTTCTATTTTTTGCGATGTTTATGCTGATAGAGCCGAAAACAAACCCCGCCGCCAAAAGGCAAAGAATATTTTACGGAATTTTGGTTGCATTCATGCTGGTTGGAATTGAAATCTACAACCCAGTGTTTGGAATTCCTTTCGTTTTGGCTGTTGCGAATTTGTTTGTTCCGCTGCTGAACAGGATTAGTTTTGAGTTCAGAAAGAAAAATGCCGAGAATGCACGCCAATAATCAATATAAAAACCTTTATATATAAGTTGCCTATACAATGGCTTAATTCTAGTTTTTCCTTAAAAAGAAAATGGCTAGTTCGTAAACCATAATAATTAAAACTTAAAATGACACGAGAAGACGAAACGGTTTTTGCCAACCTTTTGCAAAAAGCATTGAGGAAAAGCATGCAATGCGGGATATGAAATCCCGCGGAACGATTAAATGACACGAGAAGACGAAACAATTTTTGCGTTGAGAACGACAGCAAACCGTGAAGACCAAGTTATGGACTTTGTTGCAAGCAATGCAATCAAGAAAAAGATTGAGGTCTATTCTGTAATAAGGCCGCACGGCATGAGAGGATACATCTTCATAGAAGCAGCTACAAAAGTGGATGCAGAGCAGGCAGCTTTCAATATCCCTTATGCAAGGGGAATTTTGGCAGCGCCTGTCAAGTATTCTGAAATTGAGCACATGCTTGAGCAGGTCAAGCACGAGATGAACATCCAGAAAAGTGACATTGTTGAA
>DATDYS010000017.1:0-18385 GCA_035288925.1 Candidatus Nanoarchaeia archaeon | reverse complement strand
CGCGCCTGCTGCACTCCGTGGAGCTAGGGCCAGTATCTCAGTGCCCTTCTCGGGGCTACCTCTCTCAAGGCCCCTACGGATCTTCGGCTTGGTGAGCCATTACCTCGCCAACAACCTAATCCGCCGCCAACTCATCCTTAGTCCTTGCGTTTCTGGAAATCCACTTTCCGGTAAGATTTCCCTATCCGGTCTTATCCTCAGTTTCCCAAGGTTATCCCAGAGCTAAGGGTAGATTATCGACGTGTTACTGAGCAGTATGCCTTCCTTGCGGAAAGACTTGCATGGCTTAATCGAACCCCAATAGCAGCAACCTCCCGCAGGATCAACGGGATTTAATAAAAATCTCAGACTGTTACATGTCGAAAATCACAAAAATCTATTACAATTGTTATGATTTTCGAGCATGCTCAAAAACACATTATGCATTTTTGTGCATGGTGTTTTTGACATCTTTGATTTAGCCGACTATTAATTTACAGATCCTTCCTTTTTATTTTGGTCGCATTGTCACACTCTATTGGGCTAAAACTTAAAGTTTCCTACATGTATTTGATGCACAACATCAAACACAACATTGTTTTAGACTTTTACATCCAATACAGACAAAAAATATTCAAACACAGCTTATACAGCTCTGATTAAATAGCTTTGACCATCAACCTTCAATATGTTGTTTAGAATTTAAAATGTCAAAAATCCCAAATTTACGAATAAATAATGGTATTTTTGAGCATGCTCGGAAATTTTTGCAAATTGAAAATCTGACAAAAATTTCCAACATATCTAATATATTGAACTGGAGGCGATGAACTAAGAAGGCAAGTGGAGGTGATATATAAAGGTTTTGAAAAATTTTTTATTTTTCAAAGCCCCGAAAATCTATGATTTTCGATGGTTTTTATTGGGGGTTTATAAAGGAGATTTAAAAATATCAGGTTACACCATTTCGATTCTAAAATCAAATAAAATTTAAAATGATTATCCTAAGTGGTTGTATAATTTTTGTCCCATATTTAACAATTTTGTTACAGTTATTTAATAAAACGCGCCGCGGCTGGGATTCGTAGTGAACAATTTTAACATGTTTACGATTGGGTAATATTCATATATTAGATTTGATAATTTATTCTTATTCGGGTGAATGTTTAACTGGATTTGAGTCTGGCGTTTGCTGGACTCGACCACTTCTTTTTCATAAATTTTAAGTACAAGTTAAATGCAGCTTTATTTGGGTCTAAATCTGCTGAAGCGCCGGTGTTATCCGACCGGTTTTCTTTTTTCTTAAAATAATGTAGAACTTCTCCTTTATAAACCTCACGCGAAGATCTCAAAAATCAAAGATTTTTGACGATGCTCGGAAATGTTTCATTTCCGACATGTCCAGTGGCCAAAAATGTCCAGTGGCATGCATAGATTTAAAAATAAAAATGTTTTCTTCAGGAGAAAATGGCATATCAAGCTCAAGTCTACACTCGTGATGCAGCATATGATATTTTACACGCTATTGCTTTAGAGTTTAGAGCCCGCCCGGCAGCGCCGGTGATGTTTCTGAGCGGCCGAACTACACTTGTTTTTGAGGATTCATTAAGGGATAGAGTAGAAAGATTAGCTCTGGAAATAGCTCCTCAATTTAATCCGCAACAGGATATAAGACGCGTTATAATCCACTAATTCTAGAATCATAAGAATAAAATAAAAAAATTAAGGGCTTAGTAGCCCAGGTCTTCTCCGCCCATGCCGCCCATTCCCGGGGGCATTGCAGGGCCCTTGCCTTTTCCTGACGATGCGATTACATCATCAATTCTTAGAATCATTGTCGCCACTTCAGATGCTGAAGAGACTGCCTGTGTCTTTATTTTCAAAGGCTCAATGACCCCTTTCTTCCATGAGTCTGTAATCTTTCCGGTGAATACATCCACGCCGGCCCATTTCTGCTTTTTTGAGTGGGCAGACTTTAATTCTGTCATAATATCGATTGGGTCAAGGCCTGCGTTCTCAATCAAGGTTCTTGGAATTACTTCCATAGAATCAGCGAATGACTGGACAGCCAATTGCTCACGACCGCTTAATGATTCAGCGTATTTTCTCAGCTGCATTGCAAGCTCAACTTCTGGAGCTCCAGCGCCTGCAACAACTTTTCCGTCCCTTAATGCTGCTGCAACATCGCCAACTGCGTCTGTCAATGCCCTCTCAATTTCATTTGTAACGTGCTCTGTTCCGCCCCTTACCAAAATCGTGACTGCTTTTGGGTTCTTGCATTCCATTATATAAGTAAATTCATCGTCGCCAATCTTTCTTTCCTCAACGGCGCCTGCAAATCCCAGGTCTTCTTTTTTTAAGTCATGCAAGTTTGTTACTACGACTCCGCCCGTTGCTTTCGCAATCTTCTTCATGTCAGAATCTGAAACTCTCCTGACAGCGTAGATTCCTTTCTTTGCTAAGAAATGCTGCGCAACATCATCAATTCCTTTTTGGCATACTAAAACATTTGCACCAGATTCTGCAATCTTGTCAACCATTGTCCTTAGCATTTTTTCTTCCTGGTCTAAGAAAGCTTGTAACTGGTCTGGGCTCGTTATTTCTATTTTCGCATCAATCTCGGTTTTCTTTATTTCAATTTCCTTGTCGATTAACGCAAGCTTTGCATTTTTTACCAATCTGGGCATTGATGCATGAACTCTTTCCTTGTCAATTACTATGCCCCGGATTAATTCAGAATCTTCAACTGAGCCGCCTGAGCGCTTTTCAATCTTGATATTGTCCCGGTCAATCGGCAGGTTGTCTTCGGCAACCAATTTTACTGCCTTGACTGCCAAATCGCTTAAGGTTTCCTTTGCGTATTCTGCGCCTTTTCCGGTCATTGCAGTCATCGCAATCTGCTTTAAGACTGTTTCATCCCTTGGAGTAATCTTTTCTGCCATATCGTTTAGAATTTCCAGAGCTTTGTCTGCTGCCAATCTGTAACCCCTTGCTATTACGGCAGGATGGACATCCATATCTAGAAGCGTTTCCGCATTTTTTAATAGTTCACCTGCCAGCACTACTGCTGTCGTAGTTCCGTCGCCAACCTCATTTTCCTGGGTCTTTGCGACTTCAACAATCATTTTTGCTGAAGGATGCTCAATCTGCATCTCTTCAAGAATCGTGACTCCGTCATTTGTAACTGTAATGTCCCCCATGGAATCAACTATCATCTTGTCCATTCCTTTCGGGCCTAAAGTCGTCCTTACTGTTTCCGCCACCAATTTTGCGGCCATGATGTTTGTTCTCTGCGCATCTCTGCCTACACTTCTTTGTGTTCCTTCCGGCAGGATAAATATAGGTTGTACCTGATTTGCCATTTTTACATTCCTCCAAATTTTTTTTGGATGGTTCCGAAAATTTTTAATTTTCGATACCTCCACATATTTTATTTTAACTATCTTAAAAGTAGAGAATTGGTATATTATGAGTCTATATAAACCTATCTTTTTTTAAGAATTTCATGCCCGCCAAACTCGTTTCTTAATGCAGCAACGACTTTTCCTGCGAATCTTGGGCTTGACTGGGATTTTTTTCTTTCTTCCAGAGCTAATTTAATTGTGCCGACATCGACGTTAAATTCATTTGCAGTTTCAACTGTCCACTGCCCGGTTTCTCCGCCGCCGACAACACCTTCAATTTTATTTAATTTAGAATCTTTTTTAAATGCAGTTTCAGCAAGTTCAATTAAATAAGAGCGTATGATTGAGCCATTCTTCCATGTTTTGGAAATTTTTTCAAAATCAAGATTTTTGTAAGGGCCCTTCATTAACAATTCAAATCCTTCGCCACAAGCCTGCAATAAGGAATATTCAATTCCATTGTGCACCATCTTGACAAAATGCCCAGCTCCTGAAGGGCCAACATAGGCATAGCCGCCTTTGACTGATACTGCTTTGCATACCGGCTCAATTTTCCTGAAAATTTTTTCATCTCCTCCAATAGTCAAGCAGGCTCCGTTTCTTGCCCCTGATAATCCGCCGCTTGTTCCGATGTCGAGAAAATTAATTTTTTTATTTTTTAAATAATTATATCTCCTGATTGAATCTTTGTAGAAAGAATTCCCGCCGTCAATTATTATATCCCCTGGATTTAGATAAGGCAAAATTTCTTCAATTACATCATCCACGGGCTTACCGGCAGTAACCATTATCCAGATTATTTTTTGTTTGGGTAATTTTTCAATTAACTCTTTAACAGAAAAAGCAACTTCAACCCTTTTCTTTTTTATTTCCCTTAGCGCGTCTGGGCTTCGGTTATAAGCGACAACGCCAATTTTGTGGTCTTTTAGATTAAGAACCATATTGAAGCCCATCCTTCCCAAGCCGATAAAGCCAATCTTCATAAGAAAAATGATAATTTTATTATTTAAATAATTATGGATTAAATTTAAAGTAAATAGTTTATAAGAAGTAGATATCTGTTATTTCTATTGAGTAGTTATAAACAGAAAGGTTTTTAAAGCGATAATCTTAACTGAAGTCATGAAACATGCGAAATCTTTGGATTTTATTTTAGCAGGGGGCAAAGGAAAAAGACTATTTCCTGTGACTAGAGATAGGGCAAAACCTGCAGCACCTTACGGCGGAAAATGGAGGATTATAGACCTGCCCCTTAACAATCATTACAATTCTGGCAGCAGAAATATTGTGGTTGCAGTGCAATACAAGCCGGATTCTTTAAAGAGGCATATAGAACAGACATGGAGGCAGGTTTTTGAGAGGGAAGGTGCAGAATTCATTAGGTTAGTACAGCCAGAACACGGTACATATGCTGGAACAGCCGATGCAGTCTATAAAAATTTAGGATTAATAGAAGAACAAAAACCTCAACTAGTTTCTGTATTTGCCGGTGACCATGTGTACTTAATGGACATTTCTCAAATGAAACAATCTCATCTTGATAATAAAACCGATTTAACTATAGCTGCAATGCCAGTTAGGAGAGACTTGGCTGCAAACACTTTTGGAGTTCTTGTTGTTGATGGAAGAGGCAATGTCATAGGTTTTCAGGAAAAGCCTTCAGATCCTGCACCCATACCTGGAAATGAAAATTTCTGCTGGGCATCCATGGGAAATTACGTTTTTAATAGAGCTTATCTTGCTAAGGCGTTAAGGGTTGATGCAAGAAAAGAAACAGCAGCTGAAGAAAATAAGGATTTAGTTAGAACCAACCCAAATTTATATTCACTTCATGATTTTGGTTTTGATATAATCCCTTTCTATCTAAGGGAAGGCAGGAATGTTAAGATGTATGATTATACAAAAAACAAGCCAGACCAGATTACAACAACGAGTTATTGGAGAGATGTCGGAACGCTTGACCAGTTTGTTGAAGCTAATCTTGACCTTACAGGTGCGCACCCTTTGTTGGTTCTTGAAAATCCCGGTTGGCCTTTAGTTACTTTCGATGAATCCCGTGGAAAATCAATTATTGGAGCGGAGTATGCAACTGGTTCTATACTTGCAAATGGAGTGTCAATTGGAAAAAGGAGCAGGCTTGAAGACTGCGTTGTAGGGTATAACACAGAAGTCGGGGAGCATGGCGAGATGACTAAAACAATATTCATGGGAAACAATGTAACAGGAAGAAATGTAAGAATTAACAACGGAGTTATAGATAAAGGAGTAAGAATTCCTGACAATACGAGAATAGGGATTTATCACGATGAAGACACTGCGAGGGGATTTACATTGTCCCCTAGTGGTCGTGTGTTCCTCCCAAGAAATTATCAGTTCAGATAATTATTCTTTAACCAGCACAGCCCTAACAGGCGATGCATCACCATTCTTAATCTTTAAAGGAAGGCCGTGGAAGAAATATTTTCCCTGCTTTACTTTGCTTAATTCAAGCCCTTCAAAGATTGGAATGCCGTTTTCTGCGAGAACAGTGTGTGTCGGATGGTTTGGCTGATTTCTTTCAATTCCTAAAGAATCAATTCCAACAGCTTTTATTTTTTTTGACGCTAAATACTCTGCGCCGGTTTTCTCAAGATAGGTGAAATTAAAATCAAACTCTTTTTCAGGATTATTTTTGGTTTTTAACAAAACAATATCATATTTCTGGATTTTAACGCTGGAACTCACTAAATCTTTTCTTGTTATGCAATCTTTAACTTTTGTAAAATCAACAACGACGGCTTTTCCCATAAACCTGTCCAAAGGCATGACGTCAATTTTTTTTCCATTAGAAAGAACGTGGTATGGGGCATCGACATGAGAGCCGGTGTGCATCTCCATCTCTATTTTTGATTCGTTTGTTCCGTCTTTTAATTCTCTCGTAACGGATATCTTCGGCTTTTTTTCAGCTTTATTTTTATAGACTGCCATATCCTCAGAAATTTCCATTGAAATGTCGTAGATTTTCATTTTTGCCCCTCAATCTGGTCAGCATAAGCGGGCCTTTTCGGCTCAACCCACTGCCTTCCGTCTTTCTGTATCAGCTTATTCGCCTCTTCCGGGCCCCACGAGCCAGCAGGGTAAAAATTCAATTTTAATTTATTAATATTTTTTAAAATTGTGTCAATTAAAATCCATGCATTCTCAACTTCGTCCCATCTGGTAAACAAAGTCTGGTCTCCAATCATGACATCGTAAAGCAGCCTCTCGTAAGCTTCAGGCGAATTCGGGCCGAATTTGCACTCGTGGCAGAAATCCATTTCAACATTGTCAATTATAACCTTTTTGCCCGGGACTTTTGCATTGAACTGCAATGTAATCCCCTCATACGGCTGGACCCTGATTATCATCATGTTTTTCTCGGGATTTGATTTTGAAAACAAGCCAAACGGAGCGTGCCTGTAAACTATTGCAATCTCAGTTGATTTGTCCTTGAGCCTTTTTCCCGTCCTTAAATAAAACGGAACGCCTTTCCACATTTTATTGCCTATTTCAACTTTCAGCGCAGCATAAGTTTCCGTGCCGGAATTCTTGTTAACTTCCGGCTCATCCCTGTAGGAAATTACTTTTTTATCTTCAACGTCCCCTTTGGTGTATTGCCCGATGACGATGTTCTTCGGCAAATCTCTTAATTTTGAGATTGATTTAAGCACTTTTACTTTTTCATTCTTGACATCATCGGCATTCATCGTTTTGGGCGCGCCCATTCCGACAAGGCTGACCAGCTGCAGCATGTGATTCTGGATGACATCCCTTAAAGCGCCTGCCTTGTCATAATAGTCTCCGCGGCTCTCAACGCCAAGAGTCTCGGCAACCGTAACCTGGATATGGTCTATGTACTCCTTGTTCCATAACGGCTCGAAAATGCTGTTTGCAAACCTAAGAACCAATAAATTCTGCACAAGCTCCTTCGCCATGTAATGGTCAATCCTGTAAACCTGATTTTCATCGAATACTCTCATTATGTTCCTGTTTAACTCTTTTGCAGATTTCAAATCATGGCCGAACGGCTTCTCAAACATTATCCTGCTGTAAGGATTGCCATCATTCTGCCTTTCCGCAAGCCCGGCTGACTTAAGGTTACTAATGATTGTCCCTATCAATCCTGACGGGACTGCGAGGTAGAAAATCCTCTCGCAATGCGCGCATTTTTCTCCGGAAACATTTTCTATCTTGGATTTAAGGGAGGAATACCCGTCCAAAGCTGTAAAATCAATCCTGTGGTAGCTTATCCTTGACAATACCTTTTTTAAAGTTTCATCCTGCACTTTTATCCTTGAAAATTTCTTTATCGAACTTGAAGCTTCCTCCCGATACTGCTCATCGCTTTTTTCCTTTCTTGCGATGCAGATTATCCTGAAATTTTCTTTAAGCTGCCTTTCCTGCTCAAGAAAATAGAAAGCCGGCAATAGCTTCCTGTTAGTTAAATCTCCTGTTGCCCCGAAAATCGTGAAAATACAGCTGCATTCTTTCATTTTATCCCAGTTCCGGCAGCCCCTGCTCCAATCAACCCTACATTCAGGTTTCGCACAAGATAAATCGAGATTTTATTCAAAACGTGCGATAGTTTATTGTTTTGTCCAAACATTTTCACAAACTCCCTGTCAAAAATCTCTTTGTTCTTTGGCGCTATTCCGCCGGCAATGTAAATTCCGCCGTAGGGAAGCACATCAAGCGCAGAGTTTCTTGCAAATCCCGCATAAATTTTTTTGAAAATCCTGAAAGTTTCTTTGCATGTGCCGTCTATTTTCCTGTATTTGGATATTAATTCCGGCTTGATTTTTGACTCGTTAATCTCTTTCGTGCAAGCCGTTTCCTTAAATCTTTTTTCTTTTTTGACACAATTATAGATATTTATAATGCCCCTCCCCGACAAAAAATCTTCGTAGCTTATATTTCCTTTCATTTCTTGGCGCATGAATTTTATCAGCTCAAAATCCTCATCATCCTGCGCCGCAAAATCTCCGTTGCCAGCTTCCGAAGATACCGGGAAATATGAATCCTTGTTTTTATCATGCAATAATATAACTTTCCCCAGCCCGGTTCCCGCGCCGATAACCAGAATGGGGGCTTTCCGCACTCTTTTTGCAGTTTTGACAACTGAAACATTGCCTTTCTTTAGCGAATTAATCGCGTAGCCAATCGCTTCAAAATCATTTATTAAAATTATTTTTTTTAGTTTTGTTTTTTGCATTAGCTCTTTTTTTGATATTGACCATTTTATGTTTGTCATCTTTGCAATATCCTTTTTCGGAGACAAAGCGCCTGCAATCCCCAGAGATGCGTTTTCTATTTTTATTTTATAATTTTTTTTAATTAAATTAAGAACGAAATTGATTGCCTCGTAAACTGAGCTTAAATCCTTATTTTTGAAATGATATGATATAATTAAATCCGCGGATTTGTTTTTTACGCCGAAAATTCCAAGATGTGTGTTTGTTGCTCCTATATCTCCGCCTAGAATGAACCCGGAGTAACTGCTTTTGCTCAATTTTTTGTGCTCTTTTTTAAGAAACTGCATATTGGCTAATGGTATCAGGCTATATAAAAATTTATGTTTTAAATTATGTGTTTTTAACATTTTTAACCAGATTCTTCAGTTTTTCCAGGTCTTCTGCCATCACTTTCTTTAGTGGTGGGAATCTCAAGGCTGCTGAAGGGTGGTAGGTAATCAGATAGGTTATTTCATTTTTCCTAATTATTTTTCCGTGCTCTTTTTTTACCGATATTGGCTCTTCAAAGTTAGCCAGAGTGGCAACCCTTCCAAGCAGGACAATTATTTTCGGATTGATAATCTTTAGCTGTTTTTCAAGATGTGTTTTTCCGTGTTTTATGTCGGCAGTTGATGGCGTGCCTTTCAGCGGCAGATATTTTACCGGGTTCGTGATAAAAACTTTCTTTTCATCAATTCCAATATTTTTTATTATTGATCTTAACAGTTTTCCCGCCCTGCCGATAAATGGCTTTCCGGCCTCTGCCTCGTTTCTTCCGGGAGCCTCTCCTATAAACACAAGTTCGGCGTTAGGATTTCCTTCCCCCGGGACTGCTTTTCCGGTCTTGCCCTGCCTGCAGATTTTGCATCCCTCAATTTCTTTTGCTATTCGCTGCAGTTCATATTTCTTGTTCATGCCGATTGACAACATTTATTAATTTATTAATTTATGCACTTGCTATGGATTATAAAAAAATACTGGATTACCTGTATGGCATGGAAAGCCCGAAAATCAAGCTGGGGCTTGGCAGAGTGCAGAACCTTCTTGGCGGTATTGGAAATCCTGAAAAAAATCTTAAGTGCATTCACGTGGCGGGCACTAACGGAAAAGGAAGCGTCTGCGCAATAATTTTTTACATTTTAAGGGAAGCTGGGTATAAAGTCGGGATGTACACCAGCCCGCACTTGAAGAAATTCAACGAAAGAATAAGAGTTGACAATCATTTTATAACTGACAAAGAAATTGTTGACTATTTTTTAAAAGTAAAGCCATACATAACCAATCAGAGCTTTTTTGAAATAACTACAGCCATGGCTTTTCTTTATTTTAAGGAAAATAATGTTGATTATGCTGTTCTGGAAGTCGGATTGGGTGGCAGATTGGACGCAACTAATGTTGTTACTCCATTGATTTCCGTTATTACAAATATTGGATTAGAACATACTGATTTGCTTGGAAACACGGTCGAGAAAATTGCTTTTGAAAAGGCCGGAATAATAAAACAAAATGTCCCTGTTATTACCGGAGTAAAAGGAAACGCCCTGAAAGTTATTAAGAAAATTGCAAAGCAAAGAAAAGCACCGTTGACTATTCCTAAACAATTTGGTTACGTTAATTTTAAAAATTTGAATGGAACTTTCCAGCAAGAGAATAAGGACATTGCGCTTACCACCATAGAAATATTAATAAAAAATAATTTAATTAAATTAAATGAAACTCAAATTCAAAATGGAATAAAAAAAACAGAATGGCCTGGCAGGATGGATTTTATAGAAAAAAATGTCCTGATTGACGGCGCCCACAATCCCGACGGGTTTAAAGTTCTTAAAAAGGAATTATTGATTTTTGAGGAAACAAGAAAAATCCAAAATTTTATTTTCGTTGTTGGGGCCCAATCAACAAAAGACATTAACGAAATGCTTAAAATAATCAATCCGCTTGTTTCTTCAATAATATTTACTAAATCGGATAATCCAAAAGCTTCCAAACCGCAGGAATTATTGAGAATTTTTAATAAAATTAATTGCAACAAAAAAAGTAAAGCTAAAATAATCAATAATCCGAAAAATGCACTCGATTACGCGAGAAAAATTATCAAAAAGAATGAGTTGATTGTTGCAACCGGCTCTATTTATATGATTGGGGAAGTTATCTAAGGCTCGACCAAAACTTATTTATACCACTAACTTATTCAAATTATTGTGAGAAAATGGGGGATGTTGACGTAGAACTCATTGATATAAAATCCATGTCCGACACGGCTCTGCAGGATTTTCTAAAAAAGAATGCGATTTCACTTAGTACTTTTGAAGCAAGAAGAGTTGCTGAGCTGATAGGAAGGAATCCCACAATAACTGAGCTTTATATTTTTAACACGCAGTGGAGCGAGCACAGCTCTTACAAAAGCAGCAGAAGCGTTTTGAAGGCACTGCTTCCGACTCAGGCCCCAAATGTAATTCTTGGCCCTGTTGAAGATTCCGGAATTGTAGAATTAGGATATTTGAACGGGGAAAGATATGGTATTGTAGTCAGCCACGAGAGCCATAACCACCCGTCGCAGGTTGTTCCTTATGAAGGCGCTGCGACCGGAGTTGGGGGGATTATCAGGGATGTTTTATGCATGGGCGCCAAAGTTATTGCAACAGCAGACCCTTTGAGGTTTGGAAATCCTAACGGCAAAAACAAAAATCGCGTTAAGTACATTGCAAATGAAGTCATAAACGGAATTGCAGGCTACGGCGATGCAGTGGGAATTCCAAACATCTGCGGGGATATTTATTTTAACGATTCTTTTGATGAAAACTGCCTGGTTAATGTTGTCTGTTTGGGAATTGTCAGAGAAAAAGATATCATCCACAGCTATGCGCCTAAAAATGCGGAAGGCTATGACATAATAATTGTCGGCAAAGGCACGGACAATTCAGGATTTGGAGGCGCGGCTTTTGCATCTTTAATCCTTGATGAAAAAGACCGTGAAAACAACCGCGGGGCTGTTCAGGTTCCTGATCCGTTTTTGAAGAATGTAATCATAAGGGCAACATATTCCGTTTTTGAAGAAGCCAAGAAAAATAAGGTTGAGCTTGGATTCAAGGACATGGGCGCCGGCGGAATAATGTGCAGCACTTCAGAATTGTGCTCAGACTCCGGCTTTGGGGCGGACATTGATTTAAGCAAAGTGAATGTTTCAATGAAAAACCTGCCCGCCCATATAATTGCAAATTCCGAAACGCAGGAGAGGTTCACATGGATTTGCCCGCCTTCATTCACAAAAACTTTGCTGAAAATTTATAATGAGGATTTCGAGCTGCCCAGCATCAGCCTTGGAGCAGGGGCTTTCGTCATCGGCAAGGTTACCCAGCAGCAGGATTACATTTCCAGATACGAGGGAAAAATAGTGTGCAATGTCCCAATTAAAGTCGTGACTGAGGGAATAAAATACGAGCGCGAGAAAAAGGCGGCTAAACAAAATTTCAAAGAGCCTAACCTGAAAGAGCCGGGGGATTACAATAAGGCAATCTTATCTGTTTTAAGGCACCCAAACGTCGCTAACAAATCCAAAGCCTACAAGCATTATGACACGAGTGTCATGGGAAATGCAGTAATTGAAACCGGATATGCTGATGCCGGAGTGATGAAAGCCGTTGAGAACGGAACTTTCGGAGTTGCGCTTAAATGCGACTCAAACCCAAAATACTGCAGGATTGACCCGTACTGGGGGGCTGTAAATGCTGTAGCTGAGTCAATGCGAAATGTTGCCGCTGTCGGCGCAGTTCCAAGCGCATTAACCGACTGCTTAAATTATGGCAATCCTGAAAAGCCGGAAGCGTTTTATGATTTTTACGAAGGCGTTCGTGGAATTGCGGATGCTGCAAAGAATCTTTATTTCAAGGGAACCAAATTTCCCGTGCCGGTTATTTCCGGAAATGTGAGCTTTTACAATGAGTCTGCTTCCGGAAAATCTGTAGATCCTTCGCCGGTCATTGCGTGCATCGGAGTTCTGAAAGATTACAGCAAGGCCATAACAATGAAGATTAAAAAAGAGAATTCCACTATGTTTATGATTGGGGAGCGAAAGGAGGAATTGGGCGGCTCAGTTTATTATGATTTGAGTGATGAAACTGGCGCTGTTGTCCCGATAATTGATTTTGAGAAAGAAAGGAATATGATTTATGTTGTTATCGATGCAATTAACTCTGGCTTATTTTTATCATGCCATGATATTTCCGACGGAGGATTGGCTACTGCCATTTCAGAAATGATTTTGGGCGGAGATGCCGATGGCGAGATTGGTGCCGAAATTAATCTGGATTTTTCTGACTTGAGAAATGACAAGTTATTATTCTCAGAAAGCTCGGGATTTGCCTTTGAAGTTGAGGACAGGAATATTGAGAAATTAAACGTTTTGTTTAAGTTTTACAGAATGCCCTTGATTAAACTGGGGAAAACAAAAGGAAATAACCTTACTATAACAAAAAATAATAAGAAAATTATTGATTTGCCTATTTCAAAGCTGAAAGAAGCCTGGACAAGCGGGTTTGCGGAGGCGCTGGAATGAGCAAGAAGCCGAACGTCGCTGTCGTGTATTTTCCCGGGAATAACTGCGAGGAGGAGACTCTTAGCGCTGTGCTGGCTGCGGGAATGGATGGAAAGATTGTCAGATGGAACCAGAGAAAGGATATTAACAAATATCACGGATATGTGATTCCAGGCGGCTGGGCTTATGAAGACAGGATAAGGGCAGGAGTTATAGCGGCCAAAGACCCGGTGTTCAAGATAATAAAGAAAGAGGCTGAAAGCGGAAAGCCGGTTTTGGGAGTCTGCAACGGCGCGCAGGCACTGGTTGAATGCGGAATGATACCTGGGCTGAAGAATCAGGTTGAAATGGCGCTTGCACCAAACAAAAATCCTTTCATCAGCGGATATTACTGCATGTGGGTTTTTATCAAAAGCGAGCAGGAAAAGAATAAATGCGCTTTCACAAATTCAATAGATAAAGATGAGGTAATTCCCATTCCGATCGCCCATGGCGAGGGAAGATATGTGACAAAAGACAGGGAATTATTGCAAAAATTAATAAAAAACAGGCAAATAATTTTCAGATACTCAGCAAAAGACGGAAAGGTTGAAGACAAGTTTCCGGTAAACCCAAACGGGGCTATGTATAATATTGCTGCAATCTGCAACAAGAAAGGGAATGTGATGGCAATCATGCCGCACCCTGAAAGAGCGTCTTTCGTAAGGCAGCTGCCAGATATCACAAATTTGAAAAATATGTCTGCCGGAAACATCTCAGGAATGGAGAGGCCGGCTCCTGCAAGAAAAATGTTCGACTCGATGAAGAAATATATTGAAGAAGAGGTTTTGTAATGCCTAAAACTGTTGAATTAGTGGTAAGCCTGAAAATGCCTGACGCTACTGCAATCACTGCGCTGCAAACTTTGCAAAAGCTCGGTTTCAATAAAATAAAAGATGCAAAAAGGTCGTTTTATTATAAATTTACAATTGATGGGAACGAAGAAGATTTTAAAAACAAAATTTCTAAGGTTGATATTATAGTAAATGCAAACAAGCACTCTTTCGATTTTGAAATAAAGAAAGATAATTATGTAAAGGTGCTGGTCAAGAACACCGATGATGATGGCAGCGGAATATTGTCCACGCTAAAAGACCGCCTTGGGTTTAACAACATAAAAAAAGTTGAGAGCGCCGTGATGTGGGGGCTTTTGATTGACGGAAATGAAAAGGAAGCGGGAAAAATAGCTGAAAAAGCTGCCAAAGATTTATTAGCCAATGAGAATTATCAGGAATTTATAATAATTTAGGTGATACGATGAAAAAAGCATTAATAATATTCGGCTCGAAGTCGGACGGGAAAGTGTATGATGAAATAGCTTCTCAGCTGAAAAAGTTAAAAGTTGATTTTGACTTAAGGGTAAGCTCTGCGCATAAGACTCCGAAGGATGTTGACAAAACCCTGCAGAATGATTATTCTGTTGTGATTGCGGGAGCCGGATTGGCTGCGCATCTGCCCGGAGTTGTGGCTTCAAAAGTTTTAAGGCCTGTTATTGGAGTTCCGTGCGGAGGGAATTATCATGGATTGGACGCATTGCTTTCTATCGCGCAGATGCCGCCCGGAATACCCGTTCTTGCTGTCGGAGTGAATAAAGGGAAAGTTGCAGCGGAAAACTGCGAGAAGATGATGAAGAAATATGAAAGCGTTACAATTATCGGTGATAAAAATAATGATGCGGTTAAAAAATCTGTTGAAATATTAAAAAGATTTGGCGTTGCTTATGGATTTTCTGATAAGCTGAATAAAAACGCCGTAAATATTGAATTCACTTATTTTGACGAGCCAGTTGAAAAAAAGAATGAATTGGTGATTTACTGCCCGCTCCTTGACAAAAAAGATGACTCTGCGGAAGCTGCGCTGAACTTTCTGAAGCACACTAACCACGGATTGTGGGTCGGGATTAATAACGGAACAAACGCGGCAGTTGCGGCAGTTGAGATTTTGAATTTTGACAATGAGTTTGAGGAAGAGCTGATAAGATACCACGAAGAGCTGGGGAAGAAAGTTTTGGAAGCGAATAAATAAAATAAAATTTTAAATTAAAAATGCTGTCAGACACAACCCTAAAAAACCAGCTGAAATTTACTTTAGACAAGACTAATTTCAAGTTCGGCAAGAAATATGAAGGAAAAGTCAGGGACAATTATACTATTGATGGAAAAAGGATTATAGTCACGACTGACAGGATTTCTGCTTTTGACAGGGTTTTGTGCACGATTCCGTTCAAGGGGCAGGTTTTGAACCAGACAGCTGCATTTTGGTTTGAAAAAACGAAAAACATCATTGATAATCATATAATTTCCATCCCTGACCCTAATGTAATGCTTGCAAAAGAATGCAATCCGATTCCCGTCGAAATGGTCGTAAGGGGGTATATCACAGGCGTGACAACGACTTCGGCATGGTATAATTATGAAAAAGGCGTTAGGAATTTCTGTGGAAATATTCTGCCTGAAGACCTGAAGAAAAACCAGAAGCTTGCAAAGCCGATAATAACTCCATCAACAAAAGCGGAGCACGGCGCCCATGATGAATCAGTTTCAGGGGAAGAAATAATCAAAAGAAAGCTTGTTGATGAGAAAATGTACGGGCAGATGGAAAAAACTGCCTTGGCTTTGTTTGATTTTGGAACAAAATTGGTTGCAAAAAATAATTTGATTCTAGTCGATACAAAATACGAGTTTGGCGAGTTGAACGGCAAACTGGTTTTGATTGACGAAATTCATACTCCTGACTCTTCAAGATTCTGGATAAAAGATACTTATGATAAATTATTTTCTGAAGGCAAGGAGCCGCAGAAATTGGACAAGGAATACGTCAGGATGTGGCTTTCTGAGAAAGGATTTATCGGAGAAGGAAAAATTCCTGCAATTCCGGATGAAGTCAAAGTAGAAGCAGCGAAAAGGTATATAACTGCTTATGAGATGATAACAGGGAAAGAATTTGAAGCAAAGAACGAGGATGTTTGGAAAAGGATTGAAGGGAATTTGAGGAAAAGCGGGATAAAGTTGTAATTAGCTGGTAATTATTTTTCTTATATTAATTCAAAATTTATATAAACAGGATGTTAGTTCCGATAACCTGTGGTTTAATTGGTTAAAAAAATAGGCATATTGACCGGTGGCGGAGACTGTGGGGGCTCAATGCAGTCATAGAAGCCGTAACCAGATTCGCTGTACATGAAGGTTGGGAAGTAGACGGTATTGTGAGGGGATGGGAAGGCGCTATTATTGACAACCGCCGGCCTTTAAGAATTTCTGATGTTCAGGGAATCCATTCAGAAACTGGAACTTTTTTACAGACATCAAGGACAAATCCATATAAATTTACGGGAGAACTTGACGGCGTAAACTATACTAAAGCAGATGTATCCTCAAAAGTAATAGAGAATGCAAGGCGTGCTGGCTTGGAAGCGATAATTGCCTGTGGCGGTGATGATACACTCAGTGTAGTGCCGAAGCTCGTCAGGAGTTATGGGGAAGATATTATTTTTATAGGCGTACCAAAAACTATGGATGGCGATTTGCAGGTTTACAGCCTGGGGCTTGATACTGCAATTAATCGAGCCCGTGAAGTAATTGAGGACTTCATCCCAATTTTAAAAGCAAATGGCAGCATAGGATTTGTGGAACTTTTTGGAAGGGATGTTGGAAGAGTTGCGTTTAAGGCTGGCATTTCGGCAGGCGCTGATGTTATATTGATACCTGAAATCCCAATAAATTTAGAGCACACCTCAGATTTTATTGCAAACAGATATGATGAAAGGGCGAAAAATCACCACGGAGTAGCCTATGTTACAGTGGTAGTAGCTGAAGGAACTCCTAACCCGGCTACTGGAGAAAAAGTTTATTTGTCCACTGGAGAAGACAGTTTTGGGCACGGAAAGCTTGGCGGCATAGGGGATGTGCTTGCAAAATCAGTTTATGACAGATTGAAAGATGACCCCAGAATAAGAAGGCACATAAAAGGGCTTGATATAAAAACACAAAGGCCCACTTATGATATAAGGGGTGGAGAAACCCGCTATTCGGATTCTTACATAGGGCAGAAATTAGGGGCAGCGGCAGTCAAAGCCCTCAAAAATGGAGTGCAGACCGGAATGGCAATTGTGGATTTCAATGAAAACGGGCAGGTTGAAATAATGCCGGTCGAAGAGCTTGTAAAGCCAAGATTAGTTCATGCCAGGGTTGTTGATTTATTTGAGCGTTCCGGGGCGTACTGTTTTGGCCGAAGACCCAATCAAGAACTATACTCTCCGATTACTTTCGTTGAGATAGGGCCTAAGTAAAAACTTTTGCAACCCAAAAACCTTTTATAATACCCTGCTTCTTGTTTTCCCATGAGCCTATCAAAAGAAAAAAAAGTTTTATTGCAGGCAGCCAATTCAGCAGGTAAAGTTATGCTGAAATATTTTGGCAGGAATCAGGATGTAGAGAAAAAGTTCAACAAAAGCCTGGTTTCAAAAGCTGACCTGGAAGCAAACAAAGTAATTATTCAAACTATAAAAAAAAATTTTCCTGCGCACAACATTTTTTCTGAAGAGACAGGATTTGAAGACAACGATTCAGACTATAAATGGGTTATTGACCCGATAGACGGAACGCATAATTTTCTTAGGGGCATTCCGATTTTCGGAGTTTCAATTGCGCTTGAACACCGGGATGAAGTTGTGCTGGGCGTTCTGCATTTTCCAGTCCTTAAGCTGACTGCCTCTGCTGAAAAAGGAAAAGGCGCTTTTCTTAACGGCAAAAGGCTTAAAGTTTCATCAAACTCTGATTTAAGCTATTCTTTTATCCTGTATGAGTTTGTTTCCGCTACAAGGCATAAAAGCATAGAGTTCTTGAAAAGAATAGCGCATGAAACGCTGGATATCAGGAATTTTGGCTCCGCAATTTATGAGCTGATTCTTGTGGCTTCCGGGCAGTGCGATGCTTACGTAATATTTTCAACAAATGAATGGGACATTGCAGCCGGAATGCTGCTGATACAGGAGGCCGGCGGAAAAATCACGGACTTGAAGGGCAATGACTGCAATCCGTCTGAAGGGAGCTTTATAATGTCCAACGGAAAGATACACGGTAGCCTTCTGCGGTATCTGCATGGTATTTAAATAGTGAACGATACTGTTTCTAAAAGCGAAAGGTTTATAAATAATGAACATTATTAATTTAGTAGATAAA
>DATDYS010000016.1:0-3952 GCA_035288925.1 Candidatus Nanoarchaeia archaeon | reverse complement strand
TATAGTTTTTGTTGAACTTCTTGCGCTCGAGGTAAACCAAAATTTTCTGGCTTTCCTTGGCTATGGTCTCGCAGACACATAGTTCTTTTACCAAGCCACACATTGTGCATACTTCACTCATTCCTTTTTTATTCCTCCTTGCTGTTTTATCCTTCTGATTGTGAGTATTTTTGCAATTGTTCTCTTCATCTCCTTGACCTTGCCGGGGCTTTTCGGGAGCGTGCCTATCGCAATCTGCGAATTCACTTTCATCAATTCCTTTTTCAGCTCGATTGATTTGCTTTCCAAATCAAGCTCACTCATCGCTTTTAGTTCCTTGGCTTTCATCTTTCTTTTTCCGCGGGCTTCTCCGCTTTGGCTTGTCTGCCTTTTTATCTTCTTTAGGCTCTTCAGGCGCTTCTTTTACTTCTTCAACTTTAGTTTCTACAAAATCAACCAGCTCTATGTCATCAGGCAATTTCAAATCAGGGGGCATTATTGAAACTTTAACTCCAATAATCCCCGTCTTCAGCTGGGCCTGCGCATTCGATTTTCTGACGCTTAATGCTATGTCGCCGCATTTCTTCAGGTAGCCCTGGTAAAATCTCCAGGATTTTGCCCTTGCGCTTGGAACTTTTCCGCTTATGCTTATTTCAATTCCAAGAGCGCCTGAGCGCATGACCTCCGTCATTATCTTGTGGCCTATTGCCTTGAATTTTTCTGAGCCGAATTTTTCCAGAGCATCAACAATCTTTTCTGCAACAATAGTCGCATCAAGGCTCGGATTCTCAACTTCACTTATTTCTATCTGAGGATTTTCAAGATTGAATTTTCTTTTCAAGGTTTTTGTCAGCAGCTTGATGTTCTGGCCCTTTCTTCCGACTATCAGCCCTGGCCTTGAGGTGTAAATAACTATCTTCTCGCCCAAAGGCGTCTTGATCATTTTTGTATGGCTGTGGCCGACGTTGTTGAGGCTTTGCGTTATGTACTCCTCAATCTGGAATTCCTTAATTTTCTGCGCTACAAATTTTCGTTCGATCATCCTTTTTTCACTTTTGCCTGTTTTTCTTCTGATTTCTTTGTTTTTTCTTCAACACAAATTTCAACGTGGGTTCTTTTCATTCTTCTTCTTGAAAATCTTCCGTAGTGCCAGGCCTTTCCTGCCTTGTGGGCGCTCATGTGAACAATAATTAAATTTGAAGTGTTTAGCCCCTTGAACTGCGCATTTGCCTCGACGCTTTCAAGCAGTTTAATCAGTTCCAGCGAGGCTTTTTCCGGGTAACTTCCCGGCCCAATTTTTGTCTTGTGCGATAAATCAGCATTAAATCTTTTGAACGGAACCGCAACTTTTTGCTCTGTGACCCGCAGCAAAATCTTTTTTGCATCGGCAATATTTTTGTGCCTGATAAAATTGCAAATTTCATAGCTTGTCTTGTATGAAATAGGCAAAGCCACTCCGACGGCCCTTGCCATATGCTCTTTGTTGTAATCCCTGAATGTGTATCCTACCATTTTATTTTTACTTGACTGACAAGCTTGCACTTGAACGCGTTGCTCCGATTCCGGGTGCGCTGTGCTGGACCCTTCTCCTCGTTGAAACAAATTCGCCAAGGCAGTGACCAATCATTTCTGATTCAATTATTAAAGGCACAAATTCTTTTCCCGAGTGAATTTTTATTGTAAATCCAATCATCTCTGGCAAAATTATCATGTCCCTGCAGTGAGTCTCAATATTTTTCTGGTTGGTTCTTACTTTCTTGAGCAAAATCTGCTCCTGCTCTGTGAACCCTCTTTTGATTTTTCTTCTTTGCCTTGAGGCCAGCAGCTGACCCAATTCGTTCATGCTCATTTTCTTGAGTTCTTCAAGCGTTTTTCCCTTGTATGTGAATTCTTTCTTTGCCATGTTTACTTCCTGCCCGTTCTTTTAGGTGCAATCTTTCCAACCTTTCTTCCAGGCGGCGAGTTTCTTGCTGACTGGGTTGGAATACCCTTTGCATGGGAGCTTCTTCCTCCAAACGGATGTGTGACGGAGTTCATTGATGTTCCAGAGACTATTGGCCACATTTTGTTCTTGGCTTTCATTTTGTAAAATTTAGTTCCTGCTTTTAGGAACGGCTTTTCTATTCTTCCTGAGCCGGCAACAATTCCTATAATCGCCCTGCATTCCGGAAGGAAAGTTTTTCTCTTGCTCGACGGCAGCTCAATTACAATTCCGTCTTCCATCTTTGTGATTATTCTTGCGAAAGTGCCGCTTGACCTTACAAACTTGCCGCCGTCTCCCGGGCTGGACTCAATATTATATATTGAAGTTCCCTCCGGAATATTTTTCAGTGGCAAAACATTTCCTGACTTGACTTCGACTTCATTTCCAAACTGTATTTTGTCACCAACCCTGATTCCTTCGGGGGCCTGCAGCAATCCAACTTCCCCGTTGCTGTACTTTAGTTCCATCAGCGGCGCGCTGTGGCCCGGGCAGTGCAAAATGTCCGTAATATTAGCATCAAAAATTGCTCCCTGCTCCTCTGAGGTAAACCCGGCCTTTCCCTGATAGTTAAAACTAGGCGCCCTGTATCTTGGGCTTCCCTTTCCCCTCTTCTGCTGAATTAAGCTCTTTCCCATTTTTTGTGCCTTACATCAGTCCAAGCTGTGTTGCTATGTCAATAGCCGGGTTTTTTGCCGAAAATTTAACATAGGCCCTTTTCTCGGAGTCCTGTGTTACAAGAGTTTTTACGTCATCAACAGCTACCTTAAACATTTCCTCAATCGCTTTTTTGATTTCTCTTTTTGTGGATTTGCTGTTAACTACAAAAATCAGCTTGTTTTCAGATTCCATAAGCCTTATTGATTTTTCGGTTGATAAAGGATACTTAATTATTGTATAAGGGTCTATGTGTGGTAAATTTCCTTTTGACTGCTTGTAGTTATTGTTTGACATTTTGAGTTTAAATTATTTGAACAATTTTTCTTTCTCCAAAATATTGATTGCCGCCTGCGTCCATAATGTAAGCCTTCCGGCTTTGCCTCCCGGAGCTAGCAGTTCTGCGTTCAGGCTTTTTACCTCAACGATGTCCACTCCCGGAATGTTTGAAGCTGCGGCGGTGAGATTGTCTTTTTTTGAAACAACTATTAACGGTCCCTTTTTTTGTGTGTATTTTCTTCCCCTTAACTTTCCTTTTCCGGCCCTTACTTTTTTGCTTTCAACCCTTTCCAGTTCGCTTTCGAGCCCTAATTTTTTCAGTGAATCCAAAACCGATTTTGTTTTGTCAAATGATTCAAATTTATCGTCTATGATAAAAGGATAGTTATCCGGAACCGAATGTCCCCTTTCAGCAACAGTTTCCTTTATAACGGTTGCAGAGATTGCGCTTCTGATTGCCTTTGACCTTTCCTTTTCGTTGATTTTTTGCCACCATATTTTTTCTGTTTTTGGTGGGTGTGCACGGCGTCCTCCTACGGTTCCCGGGGCGAAAGCGCCGACCCAGTTGAATCTTGTTCCGCTTCTGGTCATTATCTTTCTGGGAACCCTTGAAATCCCGATGCCGTAAGATCCCCTGTATTTTCTTCTTCTTCTTGAAAGCTTTGCGGATGATCTTTTTCCTGCAAATGGGCTTGCTGCATAAGGCTGCCTTTTATGGCTTTGAATGGCCAGCACGGCTCTCAGTATCAAATCTTGCCTGACTTCCTCCTCAAATTGCAAGGGCAGCTTTATTTCCCCTATCTTGGTTTTTGTTGAATCTAAAATATCTAGTTTCATCTTGTTTTTTGTAGGTTTTTATCTTTCTTAATTGTTGGTAATATTTTTACTGATTATTACTTTTTGTGTTGTTTTATTGTTAAACAGTTTTTATTCAATTTATTACTTTAATAACTAAAGTTTTATCTTCCCTGTTTTGATTCCAGGATTATGTAAGTTATTTGCGGCGCCCCTGGAACTCCTTTTTTTGGCTTGATTGCTTCTGTTAGTCTTATTAAT
>DATDYS010000015.1:0-40509 GCA_035288925.1 Candidatus Nanoarchaeia archaeon | reverse complement strand
ACAATTAATGGATAAGTTCCGAACTGCCGGCAAAAGGTGGTATTTCCATCATAAATCTCAGCATAGCAGTCTCTTAAGATATTTCCTTTTGGAACTACTCTCTGCAGCATTGGCCAGTCGATTTTCTGCCGGATTTCGTTTCGCCATTTCCAATACCATTTTTTATTTTTTCGTAAAAACTTATCCTTTCCTTCAGCAAACAGTGAAGTTCCTTCAAAGATTGCAACCTGGCGAATATTAATTCTGCGAAGCATTAATCCTTCATCATAAACTCGAGTCAGCCATTTCATGTTTTCTTCATGCGTTTTTTTGGTTTCATTACGGAGCCCAAAAATAATATTTACTCCCGGCAGGAATTTAGGCATTCCGTCTGAACCGCGTTCAGCTCCGAATTGATTTAAAATCTTAATTGCTTCATAGGCAATTTGAGGTGATGTATTCAAAGTATTGGCTTTCACAACTTCCATGTCAAAAGATTCAACGCCAAAAGCAGCTATATTGCCGGATGTGCAATACTTAACAATTGCCTTGGTAATTGCAAAATTATTTTTCTTATCCAAAATAACTTTAACCGGATTAACGTTATCTATGTGAAGAACTTTAATATCAGGACAATTGTTGTGAATGTCTTTTAACAGTTCAACAGCATAAGGCAAAGTATAGAAGCAGGTTTGCTTTCCCAATCTAAAATAGCGGGCGCCTAACTTATAGAATTCTTTAATCTCATCCAAAACATCTTCTTTCTCGCGAAACTCAACTCTATTCTTAAGCGGCTCTGTGCAAAATGAGCATTTCCCGATATCGCACCCGTGCCCTGTTTCAATCTCAATCATCCTGATGTCAGGAATTTGTTTAATGATAGAAGCGCCTTTAACAGAATATTCTTTTACATCTTTATAAAGAAAATTGAACATCTCATACGAAACTTTATCAAAAACAGAAAGATCAGCTTTCTCATAAAAGCGACCCCCAAACAGCTGCGTTCCAAAGACAGCAGGCCCTGTTAATATTTTCTTGCAGTTCAAATCCCGAATCATGGGTATTATTTCATTTAGGGTCCCAGGAATCGCAGAAAGATACTTGCCCGGAACATGAACGCCAAGAACAACAATCAAAGTATCTGTTTCCTGCAATATTTTATTAACATTTTTATAATTCGCTGTTAAATTATAAGTTGTAATATCAGTTTTCTGCGACTTTCGGGTTTCATGGATTACGCCGTTAAACTTTCTCCACAGCCTTAAATCATCAATCGTAAGGTAATTAACTTCTTCACCTAAATATCCGGTAATATACCTTGGATAAGTGCCAAGATAAGGCGGAACTCCCAATCCGGCAGGCTCGTCCGTGTAGCAGTCTATTATAGTATAAGCCATAGCTAGTAAGCATACATCAGCGTATTAAAAATGTTTTGTGAAATCTTTTTTAAGTAAAGCATTTAAACTCTTATAGTAACCCCTTGAGGGTATGCCAACACTATTATTCATAGCCATACTGGTTTTAGTCATATTAGCAATTATTTTCCTTCTTAACTTCTACAGAGACCCAAAAAGAACAATTCCCAAAGGAAATAATATTGTTTCACCGGCAGACGGAAGAGTAATCAGGATTTTTGACACATCAGGCGGTGAAATAAAAGTAAGCAAGGGAATGTTGGGAAAAATAAAAACAATGACTAAAGATATTGCAGATGAATGCTACGTTATCTCAATTTTCATGTCGCCGTTGGACGTTCATATCAATAGGGCGCCGATAGAAGGAAAAATAATATCAATAAAGCACACAAAAGGAAAATTCTTCAAAGCGTACGACTTAAACAAAAGCTTTGAGAATGAAAAGAACGAAATAATAATAGAAAATAAGAATATTAAAGTTAAAGTCATACAGATTGCAGGCTTCCTGGCAAGAAGGATTTTATGCTACACCAGCATCAACAAAAAAGTTAATAAAGGCGATAAAATAGGAATGATAGCATTGGGAAGCCAGGCAACAATTATCTTACCAAAAAAAGTGAATTTAAAAATAAAACTTAATGACAAAGTAAAGGCAGGAGAAAGCATTATTGCTGGTTTAAAATGAAAGATTCACTTATGATGCTGGCAAATTTCCTGAAGAACCCGAAGCAAACAGGGTCCATAGCGCAAAGCTCAAAATTTCTCACGTGGGAAATAGTAAAAAATGTAGACTTTAAAAATTCAAAATGCATAGTAGAATTGGGTCCGGGAATGGGAACTTTCACGAAAGCCATACTTAAAAAAGCCGCCCCTGGCGCAAAGATTGTCTGCTTCGAATTGAATAAAGCATTCTGCATCTACCTCAGCAGGAATTTTAAGGATAAGCGCCTGGTGGTGGTCAATGCCGGCGCTGACAAAATAAAGGATAATCTCAAAAAATTAAATATCAAAGAGGCGGACTGCATAATATCCGGGCTTCCTTTCAGGAACTTTTCGGACAAGGACAAGAAAAAAATATTAAAGGAAATAAAAGATTCTTTAAGTTATGAAGGCAGGCTTATACTTTTCCAGTATACAAATAATTTAAGCAAACTGCTGAAATCACATTTCAGAAATGTAGGCAGGAAATTTGTCCCGCTGAATATCCCCCCCGCATTTGTATATGTCTGCGAGCATTGAAATGAAATTAAAAATTAAGAAGGAAAAAATATTTTTTACTGTAACATTGCTTAGGTGCATTCTTGCGCTGATTGTGGGATTGTCGCTTCTGCTGAACAGAAGGAATACGGCATTGCTCTTGTTCATACTGACAGCATTCATAGGCTTTCTCGAGAGCCTGGCAGCAGGAAAGCACCCGTCTGCGCTGCGCTCGGTGATAGATTTTTTTGCGGACAAGCTTCTTGTAAATCTCACTGCAATAATTTTAGCTGTTAAGGGGATAATCCCAATATGGGTTGCCCTGATAATACTGGCGAGGGACTTGATTACGATAATTATAGGGACAATCCTGATTTACAAGGACTTAAGGACGGAATTCAAGCCTACTGTGCTCGGCAAAATAAGCTACTTCTTCCAGCTGATGGCTTTGGTGCAGCCGATGATAAGCCTGCAGGTTGACTGGTACATAATGGGCACGGCTCTTGCTCTCACCGTGATATCAGGAATATATTCACTGATAAAATCTGAATTCCGGCTGATAAGAAGAAAAATGGAAGCTGATGATTACAGGATTTTTTCACTGCTGAAATTTGCCGACATATTTACTTTGTTTAATGTAGCGCTTGGGCTGATAAGCATTGTTTTTGCGATGAGCAATAATTTTGACTACGCCGCTTATGTGCTTTTGGTTGCCGTTGTTTTTGATTATCTGGACGGAAAAATAGCAGCGGTGATGCAGCAGCAGAACTCATTTGGAAAGGAGCTCGATTCGCTGTCCGATACAGTTTCCTTTGGGGTTGCGCCGGCGATATTCGGGTTTAGCCTGATGCAGTACGTGGCAGACATCAAGCCGTTTCAGCTGACATTCGGCATAATAGCATTTACTGTTTTTCTGTTCTGCGGAGTTTTGAGGCTCGCAAGGTACAACATAACGGACATGAAAGGGGTATACCGGGGGATGCCGATAACACTGAACGGAATCATAATACCGGCAATCTATTTCATAGGCTCAATATTTTATCCCCTGGCTTACGCAAAATTTTTTCCTTATATTTATCTTCTGCTGGGAATATTGATGGTGTCCTCGTTAAAAGTAAAGAAATTATGAGCTGGATTTGGCCTTGAATGCGAAAGTCAGGGCAGTCAACGCCGACATAAGCAAAGTTAAATACACAAAAATATCCTTGTAGAAGAAATTTATAAGCATTGCAAGAATGGTTATGTACGCTAATCCAACGGTAATCTTGCTTACGGCGGATGTCAAAATGCCTTTGAATTTCTTTGAGTAGTAAAATTTAATTATCGCGGTAATCACGACCGGAAACAGGAACAGGATGCCTAGCTTAATATTGATATACCCCGTATAAACAAAAAGCACAAGGGCTGAAGAAGTAAAAACCCAATCAGTAAATGAGTCAAACCAGCTTCCAAGCTTTGTCTTCTGGTTCATAAACCTGGCAGAAATGCCATCCAGCTTGTCGCTTAGGGTTATTATTGCAAATATGATTATAGCAACATAAACCTCTGATTTGAGAACATAGTAAATGAACGGGATGATGAGCAGAAATCTTGCAAGTGTAATAAGATTGGGCAGATTCACGACCTTGTTTCCGGTCAGCTTCTTGATTCTGAACAGGTATTCTATTCCTGAAACCACGGTCAGTAAAACTGCCGCCAGTATCATGTAATAGCTGAATCCCAGCTCTAGCAGGACCGCTACAATTGCGATGCTTTGCACAACGGTCTTTGCCTTGCCGAAATTGCTTGCAGGAACAACCAGTTTCGATGGCAGTAGATAAATGCGGATTGCCGTCAAAACTACTTCCCTGGATATAATAACAACGGCCATCCATAGCTCAACCCCGCGCCCAATCAAAAAAATAAGGGCAGTTGAAACCAAAAATTTGTCAGCAATCGGGTCTATCAGCTTCCCAAAATCCGTCACCTGCTTTTTCTTCCTTGCGATGTAGCCGTCAAAGAAATCTGAAATCGAGAGCATGCCAAAAATAAAAGCGGCAAAAATATTTCTGTAAGGGATGTTTGCAAGAAGTATAATGACAAACAGGGGTATCAGGCATATTCTTATGATTGTTATCTTGTTCGGAACGTTGAATTTAAACTTCATAATTCAATAATTTTACGGCTGCTTAAATAATTTTCTAAAAGATTATTTATGCCGGTATTATTATGCCAGGCATAGTCATGCAAAACTATTTAAACCATATTTAAAAAACTTTTGCCATGAGCGAAGTTATCCTGTTTTTAATGAAATGCATATATTTCATGCTGCCGGCGTACTTCGCCAACATGGCGCCGGTTATAGTTAAAAGAGTGAATTTTCTTGTTTATCCTGTTGATCTCGGAAGGGAGATGAATAAAAAACCCTTATTCGGCAGAAACAAAACCTTCAGGGGGCTGTTTTTTGGGATTTTGTTTGCAGTTATCGTCTCTTATTTGCAGTTTGTGGGATACAAAACTGGATTCTCAAGCGGCATTTCTTTTTTCAGCTACAATAATTGGCTGGTGTTTGGATTTTTGATGGGAACCGGGGCTTTGGCCGGGGACTTGGTTAAAAGCTTTTTCAAGAGGCGCATTGGCATAAATCCCGGCAGCAAATTTATTCCGTTCGACCAGAGTGATTTTGTCATAGGAGCCTCAATATTCATAATGCCCGTCTTTGCGCTGACGTGGAATATTTTTTTAACTTCCCTGGTTTTGAGCTTCGTGCTTGACATTTTAGTCAATCATGCCGCTTTCTATCTTAAAATAAGAAGCGAGAAATGGTAAAGGGCAATTGTTAATTGTAATAAATTTAACCTAAAGATATTTAAATTGAACTTTTATCCTGAAATTCAAGCCCTCGTAGCTCAGCAGGTAGAGCATGTGACTGTTAATCTCCGATGAGGACGATTCACAGGGTCACCAGTTCGAGAATTGGTCAGTAACTCTGACTGGTCAAAATTCTGGTCGAGGGCGTTAAGGGGCCCAAATGGGCCTCAATTTTCTTTATGTGTTTAGGATTATTAAAACCGATTAGTTTTTGCCGTAACTCTAAATTTTTGAATCCGGGCACTTCTAATCTATAATGAGGGCCTTTTCTTGAAACTGAACCATAAAAACCCGTATTTTTTAGCAAGTCCATTACTTCAATCAAAAAATCCTTTGATTTGCTTGCAATTTCTATCCTTGGTTAATACCTATATTTTTTATGCTGCTTTGAAAATACTACACATCCGTCAGTATCGGCCAATCCCCTTAAAAAATAGCAGGTTAAGTAAGGATTATCTTTTATCTTCGAAGGAATACTTAATTTATTCTCTTTTTTACCTACTGGCATTCCAATGGTCCTAAAGTTATCAAAAATACTCTTGTCACTGAACTTAATAAACAAAGTATTTTCATCTTTTCTTTCTTTTATTGTTGTATTCTTACCAAAAACATTCAAAAACAGATTTCTTGTTGTTTTATTATGGTAATCAAAATCAAGATGTTTATGTCCACTAATATAAACTACATTCTTATTATGCCTGGATGAAAGACAACCATCTCCGTACATTATTCCAATTAATTCTGCAAATTCTTTCGTCATTTCCATTTTTCAAATTTGTGAGAATTTCTCCTTTATAAATCTCATGTGGGGATGTCCAGTGCTTTTTTGTCCAGTGGTCGGGGGCGCTTTCTTAATTCCAACAAACTTTATAAATAAACTTAATTTTCAAAGGGTATCCTGGGCCCGTAGCTCAGTCTGGTTAGAGCGCACGACTGATAATTCAGTCCGACATCGTGAGGTCATGAGTTCAAATCTCACCGGGCCCATTTATTTTAATAAGCTTATCCGTGCCGTCTTGACGGCACTTGATTCCGTACTCAACTGACGGAACAGTTGGTTTATATCTCACCGGGCCCATTTTTCATGCTCCTTTTTCAATACTTATTTAATCAGAAAGCACTTTTCGTACAAACTTCGTAGAGAAAAAATCAAAAATATATTTTAACTACCAAAAAGTTTAAATACAAGTTATTATTTTTAAATAGCAACACTTTAATGGGATTCAAAAAATACAGGTTAGGAGGGGTGTAAATGGCTTTCAAAACAAAATCATTGATTGTATTTCTGGTGATATCTGCGTTCTTGCTCAGCGGCTGTGAAGTTTATCAGACTCTTTACGGCAATTCAGCAACAGCGCCCACGGGCCAGGTCGTATCGCCTTTGGAAAATGAAAGCGCGGAAACTGCAGTTCCGGAAGATGCTCAGCCTACGGAAGAGATACAGCCAACTGAGGAGACGCAAACAACCGAAGAAACGCCGGAAGTTGTTGCAGTCAAATCCGATGAAAAGCCTTTTGTTGTTGTTGTGCAGGAAACTGACCTAGTGAACCTTGTTCCAAAAGCGGAAGATCCGGATAAGAATACAGTCTTGGCTTACACTTTTACGTCTCCAATAAGCGATGAAGGGAAGTGGCAGACCAATTATGGGGATGCCGGGGAATATACAATTACAGTTACTGTTTCCGACGGAGAGGCGGCAACAAGCAGGGATGTGCTGTTGATTGTAAACAAGAAAGAAGAATCTCCTACAATAGACAAATCAACCCCGCTTGAGAGCTCCTTGACCATAGATGAGACCCAGTCAATAGATTTCAGCGTCGCTGCAAGCGACTTGAACAAGGATCCTTTGGAACACAAATGGAAGCTTGACGGCAATGAAGTTGGGGACGCAGGCGCATGGTCTTACCAGACAGATTACGACAGCGCCGGCACTCACACAGTAAAGGTAGATGTGTCAGACGGATTGTCAGAAGCAAGCAAAATATGGTCTGTGAATGTAATGAATGTCAACAGGCCTCCAACGCTTGAGAAAATCAATGACATCGAAGCAAGGGAAACAGATAGGATAGTCATTACTGCCCTTGCAACTGATGCTGACAGAGATTCGGTTGCATATTCCATAAGCGACAGTAGATTCAAGCAGGATGGAAACATGTTCACGTGGGAAACAGATTACGACAGCGCCGGCACTTACGAAGTCACTGTGGACGCAAGCGACGGCACCGATAAAGTGTCTCAGGCATTCAAAGTTAATGTTGCAAACGTCAACAGGCCGCCGGTAATTGTTGATGTCGGGCAGAAATAAATTTATTTATTTTTTTAACTTTTTTAATTATTCTTTTCATGGGGGGAATAGATGAACAAGAAGATTGTATTACTTTTAATTATATTTTTAGTTCTGCCTATTGTGTATTCTATAACTACTTTTGTTGTTCAGGAAACTGATAAGCTTAGTTTGCGCACGGATGCTACAGATCCGGATAGTGATAAGTTAACTTATTATTATGCTTCCCCGCTAAATGAAAAAGGAGAGTGGCAGACAACCTATGGCGATGAAGGAACATATTCTTCAGCAATAACTGTTTCTGACGGCCAGGCAAACACAACTGAAGATATTAAAATTATTGTTAACAAAAAGGAAGTTGCCCCTATAATAGATTATGCCTCGCCTAATGACCCTGCCACAATAAATGAGCCAGAGTCCGTGAATTTTGAAGTGCAGGCAAGCGACTTAAACAAAGACACTTTGACGTATACATGGTACCTCGATAATAGGAGGGCAGGCTCAGGGCAATATTTTACTTACAGCACAAACTATGATGATGCAGGAATCCACCGAGTTTTGATTATAGTTTCCGACGGAACTTTAGACGCATCAAAGGAATGGACGGTGAATGTGCTCAATTTTGATGTCGGCATGCTCCTTAATCAAATAAATGACGTGACAGTAAATGAAGGCGAGATCGCAAGGTTAAATCTTCCTGATTTTGCAAAATACGGCTTGTCATACACAATTTCAGAGCCTCTTGGAAACAAAAACGAGTGGCCGACAACTTACGGCGATTCCGGAGAGTATGCTGTTTTTATTCACGCGGTTGGAAACGGGTTTAAGGGGGACAAAACAGTGACAGTCACGGTCAAAGATGCTGACAGGACGCCGGTTTTTGATGGTGTAGGCAACAAATTAATTGATGAAAATCAGACTGTCGCAATTATTTTGAATGCCGTTGACCCCGATGGCGACGCAATAGCCTACTCGCTCGATAAGCTGCCTGAGGGAGCGGCGCTTGATGGAAACAAATTTACATGGACGCCCGGCTTCAACACGGTTAAGAAAGAGGATTTCATTGACAAAATAGTGGACAAATTCACAGTCCTGAGCAATAATTTCTACCTGCAATTTGCAGCCGCTTCAAAGGATAGTAAAGTTGTGCAAAATGTAATAATAACTGTAAAGGACGTCAACAGGCCGCCTGTTCTTGAAGATATGCAGCCCATAACGGTCAATGAGGGTGACACGATAAAAATAGCCCCAAGTGCCTATGATTTGGACGGCGACAAAGTTGCCCTGTCCTATTCCGGATTTATGGCATCGGATACCTACAAGACTAAATTCGGGGACGCAGGGGCTAAATACGTTAAAATTACTGCAGGCGACGGCGCACTTGCAGTTTCAAAAACCGTGCAGATAACAATCAATCACGTCAACAGGCCGCCGACGCTGGATAAAATAAGTGACATAAAAGCAAGCGAGGGGGATCATATCGAAATGGTTTTGAATGCGCATGACCCTGATGGCGACCAGCTTCAGTATTCTGTTTCAAACGCCCCATCTCAGGCATCTTTGAGCGGAAATAAATTTATCTGGGATGTTCCTTACGATTTTGCAGGCAAAAAAGAGATAAAAATGCTTGACTTGGTATTTTATGTGAGCGACGGCAACTTAAGCGCAAGCCAGCCCGCAAGAGTGCAGGTAACTGGCAAAAACAGGGCGCCAAGAATAATCAATGCCAGCAGAAGCATTGTCGCCAAGGTCAATGAGCCCGTGTTCATGTTCGTCAAGGCTGTTGATGACGACAATGACCAATTAACTTACACTTGGGATTTTGGTATTTTGGAAAAGTACAGGGCAACCGAAAATCATGAGAGGATATTCACATCTTCTGGCAATAAGGTTGTGAAAGTCATTGTAAGCGACGGAACAGATTCGATTGAGCAGATAATAAACATATTTGTCCAGGACGGCTCAAATTACAACAGCCAGTTTTTGAATGAAAGCGTCTACATAAAAGTTCGCAAAGTAAATATAACCTATAAAGAAACCAGAATTTTGAGCGCTCAAAATGTTCAGTCATTGACAACAAGCGGGGGCATAGCTTCATCGGCTGCCAACAGGCCTCCAAGGATTTTGGAATCAACAAATAATGTAGTTGCAAAAATCGGCCAGCCTGTCTTGCTCTATATTAAGGCGGTTGACGACGACAATGACCGACTCACTTATACATGGGATTTTGGATTTATGGACTCGCACAAAGGACAATACCAGCAAAGGACATTCGCAACGGCCGGAAATAAAGCCGTTAAGGTAACAGTCAGCGACGGCCATTATAATGTTGCCCAGGCTCTGAATGTTAATGTAGTGGAATAAAATGGCAGTGAATGACGGTCCTTTTACTTCTTGTGATTTGCCGATATTTGGCGGCAGGATTTATCATACTCAATTAAAACCAGAAGAATTGTCACCAAATATAATAATTGTTGGTGATCCGGAAAGGGTTCCAGAAATTACAAGGGACCATTTGTATTGTCCTCAGGTATTTTTAGATCACCGGGGTCTTGTAACAATAACTGGTGTTGCAAGAGAGACTGACCAAAGAGTTACTTTAGTGACTTCCGGAATGGGTACCCCCTCCCTTGAAATTGTTGTAAACGAATTAGTTGCTGCCAATGAAATTAATTTTGATTCTAGAGCGAGAAATCAATCTCCTTTTAAGATGATAAATATTATACGTGTCGGCACTTCTGGAGCTTTGCAAAGAGAAACAGAATTGGGAACTCCTATAATAACAGATTATGTTATTGGCCTTGATAACGCGGGAATGTTTTATGACATTGGATATCCTGATGAGCTATGCCGTGTACTTGAGGAAAGAGTGCATAAAGCTGTCGATGACGCAATATCACTCACTTCGAGATTTAAAGGAAAAATATTCCCCTATGTCTCTAGAGCAAACCCCGACGTGGTAAAAGCACTTGAATACGCAGCTAATCAACTGGGAGTGGAATACAAAAAAGGGATTACCACATCAAATTCAGGATTTTTTGCAAACCAAGGAAGGCATGTATCACGGGTTCCTTTGACTGTTCCTGATATAGATGGCATTCTTGCAAAACTGGATACAGGTATTCCTGGACAGAGAATAGAAAATATGGAAATGGAGGCCAGTTTTTTAGCACATTTTCTTGGCGGTCTGGGTTACAGGGCAGGAATTATATGCCCCGGGATTGCAAATAGAAGGGAGGGCAGTTTTGCACAGCACTATGCTAAAAATGTTAGTGATGCAACAAAAGTAGCTTTATTGGCTTTATATGAACTCAGAAAAATTGGGCCTTTGGTTTTAGCCGTATAATATTTTTCTTTCCAGCAACCTTTATAAAGTAGTTTTCTCTCGTGAATATTATGCCTAAATCCGTGAAAATAAGCGAGGAATTTGACAGCGCAGTCCTGAACATTGCAATAGACACGATTAAAATTGGCAAGCAGGCAATTGTTTTTGTGAACACAAAAAAGTCCGCTGAAAAGACCGCGGAGGATATCTCAAAAAAATTAAAGAAAGATGAATCTTTGTCAGAAATTGCCGATGATGCTTTAAATTCATTGTCAAAGCCGACGAAGCAATGCGAAAGATTGTCATATTGCCTGCAGAAAGGAATTGCTTTTCATCATGCCGGGCTGACCGGCAAACAGAAAGATATTATCGAAGACAATTTTAGGAAGGGCAGCGTAAAAATAATCTGCTGCACTCCCACTTTGGCGTATGGGGTTGATCTGCCGGCGTTCAGGGCAATTATAAAGGATCTGAAAAGGTTCACAGTCCACGGCCTGAGCTGGATTCCGGTTCTTGACTACATGCAGATGTCCGGCCGTGCAGGGCGCCCTAATTATGACAGCGAGGGGCAATCAATCGCAATCGCGCTGACAAATTCGGAAAAAGAAAAGATAGGGGAAAAATATGTCAACGGGCTGCCTGAGGATATTTATTCAAAGCTGGCAGTCGAGCCGGTGCTGAGAACTTATGTTCTGTCCCTGATTGCGGCAAATTTCATAACAACAAAAAAAGAATTGTTTGAGTTCTTTGACAGGACTTTTTATGCCCACCAGTTCAAGGATTTGAGAAGGCTGCATGCGACAATAAGCAAGGTGATTGACCTGCTTGATGAGTGGGAATTTATAATCCGGTCGGGGGATGATGGCTTTTCCGGCGCCGATGAAATAGATGATGAAAAATACAAAACAACTTTAATTGGAAAAAGAGTTGCAGAGCTTTACATTGACCCGCTGACTGCATATTTCATAATAACCTGCCTCAGGGATGCTTCTGACAAGAAATTGGATGCCTTTTCATTTTTGCAGATGATTTCCCACACCCTTGAGATAAGGCCGATGCTGAAAGTCGGATTAAGGGAGCATGACAAGATACAGGAGCAGATGCTCGAGCTCAGCGATTATCTTCTTGAGGATGAGCCTTTAATGTATGAGCCGGAATATGAAGATTTTCTGAACTCAGTTAAGACAGCCTTGATGTTCAACCAGTGGATAAGCGAGCAGGACGAGGAATTTTTGCTGGAAGAGTATAACATCCGCCCCGGAGAACTGAGGGCAAAAATTGACATTGCAGACTGGCTTTTATATTCAACCGAAGAGCTCGCCAAGCTTCTCCATTTCCAGTCAGTGCTCAAAGAAATTGTAAAGTTAAGATTAAGGCTAAAGTATGGCGTGAAAGAAGAATTGCTGGCTTTGATAAGGCTGGAGAACGTTGGAAGGGTAAGGGCTAGGATTTTGTTTAGAAACAGGATAAAGGATGTCCAGGACTTAAAGAGCGCCGACCTGGTTACACTAACGCAGTTACTGGGCGAGAAAACCGCATTGGGCATAAAAAAACAGATTGGGCAGGAGCAGCTCGGAATTCCAGAGAACAAGCGGAAAGGCCAGATCAGCTTGAAGGATTGGGATGAGTAATATTTCAGAATGCACTTGATAATTCTGCTTTAATGGGTGGCTGGAGGGCTATCAATAAAACATTTAGTGCAAGCAGCACTTCCCTCCGTTATGAAAATTAATTTTAATTAGAAATCGAGATGCACGAAAAGCCCTTTAACAAAACTTTATAAACAATATTCTAAAACTACTGAGTTAAAGATTTTATTTTGCCCGTGTGGTGCAGCCTGGACAGCACGTAAGCTTGCGGAGCTTGAAACCGGAGTTCAAATCTTCGCACGGGCATTCTTTATATAAACACTTCCTCTTTTGGGAATCTCAGCTTCGGCATTGGCTTGTCGCTTGCATATCCTATCGGGCACAGTGCCGTTGGCACTATATTGGCCGGCAGCCCAAGTATTTTTGAATACTCTTTTGGGTCAAAGCCTTCCATCGGGCACGAATCAAATCCAAGGGATTTTGCGCCGTTCAGGGCATTCCCAAGCGCAAGGTACAATTGCCTCTGCGCCCATGACAGTTTCTGCTCTTCCGTCAGGTTTTTTTCAAAGTTTCTCATCATTTCCATATATGTTTTGATGCCTTCCGGGCTTGCGCCTGCGCTTATCATGCTGCTTTCAAGCAGGTCTATTTTTTGTTTTATATTCCCGTCAGCGCAGAACACCAGAAGGTGCGAGCACGAAGTTATCTGCGGCTGGTTCCATGAAACTGCTTTCAGCTTTTCCTTGGTTTTGGCATCGCTTACTATCTTTATGGCCCATGGCTGTATGTTAAATGAGGACGGCGCATGCCTTATTATCTCCAGCAGCTCGTCAACTTTTGCCTGCGACAGCTTCCTGCCGTCAAAAAGCTTTGCGGCATACCTTTTTTGCACTATTTCGCTGAATTCCATTCCAGTGCCTTCGCCTGAGCAGCATTCGTTACTTCCAGATTCACAGCATTTTTCTTTCATTTTATTTCCCCCTATCCTGGCAAAAACATATAAAAAATTAAAATTTAATTGCTATAAAATTTTTACTAACAGCATCCTTTTTCTTTTCCGAACATTTTTGTTGCCTCCGTTTTTTAGAGTCTTTGGGATAGGGTATCGGATATGCGATACTGATATATAAGCCTATCGGTCATACGATATTCACCGCCGCGGCGCTGGGGAAAATTATATATACTCCCTCTGTTATTAAAGAATCATGGAAAAATGCTGCTGTGATATGAGGGGTTTTCTTAGCTTTATAGTCCTTAGGATGATAGCCAAGAGGCAGATGTCAGGCGAGGAAATACGGAAAGAGATGATGAAAAGGAAAGGCTCAAAGCCGAGCCCAGGCACAATCTATCCGGTTCTGAAATTTCTCAGTGAAAGCGGCTTCATCAATGAAATCAAGGGCAGCAGCAAGATGAAGAAATATAAAATCACGCAAGCCGGCCGGAAAGAGCTTAAAATGGCAACAAAAAAATTCTGCGAAATATTTTATGACATGAAAGGGGAATTCAGAAAATAGCAATCTAAAAGGTTTTAAACCGCATTTGCTTTCTTCCGAAAAATGGCCAAATACAAGCTGGTGTGCTTTGATGTTGACGGAACTCTGGTGGACAATGTCACGTTCTCCTGGCAGGTTTTTCATGACTGCTTCCAGACGGACAGGCACAGGAGGGACGACGCAAAAAGAAAATTCTTTGGCGGGAAGATAACCTACATGCAGTGGGCGGAGCATGACATAAATCTGTGGCGCGAAAAGAATGCCAAAAAAGAGGATTTTTTCAGGGCTTTGGGCAATTTGAAGCTGATGGAGGGTGCAATCGAAACGTTGAATGAGTTAAAGAAGCACAAAATAAAGCTTGCCATTATCTCAGGCTCACTCAACGTGCTGCTGGACAAATTCATTCCAGATTACCGCGATTTTTTTGATGATGTTTTTTTAAGCAAAATTTATTTTGATAAAGATGGGAACATAGAAAAAGTCGAAGCAACGGAATACGACATGGACGGCAAGGCGCTTGCGCTCAGAAAAATAGCCGAAAGGGAAGGGATTAGCCTGAAAGAGTGCGTTTTTGTGGGGGATTATCTCAACGACATAAAAATACTAAAAGAAGCGGGGCTTGGCATAGCCTTCAACTGCCAGCATGAGGAGGTAAAAAGTGCTGCTGACGTTGTCATTGAGAAAAAAGATTTAAGGGAGATTTTAAAGCACGTTCTATGAACTTTTAATGGACTTTAGAGCCTCATCCAGAATTTTCTTATTGTTATAATTTTTCATAATTTTTTCAAGCTTATTTTTATCATGTTTTTTTAATTTTTTTATTGTTGAAATCAGTGCCGGCATTGCCCTAATTATATTGTCTATAATAGTTACAGTTGCCTTTTGCGCTGTTCTGGACAATGGATTCAAATCTATTGCAATAACTTTATTTCCATTTTTTATCAGTGCTTCTGTCCTGTCACCGTCTTCAAGAGGGACAAAAACAGCATCGGCTTTTAAAATCCCGCTTGGATTCACATATTTTCTGTTGGAATCCAGAAATTTTATTTTATATTTTTTATCAGGCAGCAAAACATTTTTTGCGCCGTGCTTTTCGAGGTGATTTTTTATCTTAATTTCCCGTTCTTTTGATGGGTGGAATATATTTATTTCCAACGGCGCATTTAATATTTTTGATAATTCGGCTAACTCTTTTGGAGCTAAAGCGGCGGCATTTCCGTTTACAGAAATAACTGGGCGTTTTGAAAGTAATAACAATGAAGCGGCAGCTTCAATCGATTTTCTGGCAAACTCATTTGTTTTTTCTCTAAGCAAATAATCAAAAGCCTCTCCTCTGCCGTGCGCAATCAGGCCGTGAATGGAAGCTATTCCCCTTTCTACTCCCTTGGCTATCAAGTCCCTTGTTGCTAATGATTCATATCTTGGGTGTGATTTTGGCAGCTTCATAGCAGGTGTGCCCCTTTGTCTGAAATCATGAATTTTGTTGCGCCTTTAAACCTTTTGTCGCTGAAAACGGCATTCCCCAGCATTATCATGGATGCGTTTCCTTTGTTTTTTTCTATTTTATTTATTGTTTCAATTGTCTGCCTGTCTTTTAATAATCCACTGCTTATTGAAAACTCTTTTGATATTTTTATTATGTTTTTAAACTGGATATTTTTATTATTTTTAATTAACTCTTTAATTTTTTTTAATGATTCCTCGGCGGCATTGTTTATTTTATTCTTTAGTTTCGGATTTGTTATTACTGATTTAGTTGAAATCTCGCTGTAATATTTACAATAAACATCAATATTGTTTATGGGAATTTTTTTGATGCTAAAATACGAACTAGGCTTTAATTTTAGGCAAAACCCGCCATAGTATTGATTCACAACATCACCCAATCCCGTTCTGTTTTCAGCATCTGCAGTGTGGGCAATAATCCCAAGCGCTTTTTTGGCTTTTTTAAGGTTCAGTAGCTTATTTATTGCATACGCCGCTGCCAGAGCGCTTGCCCCGCTCAGCCCGAAGCCGCATCCCAAAGGCAGTTTTGATTTTATATTTATCTTTAAATTTCCATTTGTTAATTTTTTGGCTGCGCTTTTTACAGCCGGGAAATTTATTGGCTTATTGTTAAAAAAAATTTTATTTCTTTTTGACCTGGAAACCTTGATAACAACTCCTTCGTTCAGGGTAAATCCGACTCCGTAAGAGCCCATCCATCTAGGGTCTTTATGCTCGTAAATTTTGAAAACACAGCTTATGTTTGCAGGCGCGAATGCTCTAGCTTTAGAAACCATTTTATTATAATTTTTTTATTATATTATCCAGCAGCCTATCCGCCACCACTCTCTTATCGCTTAATTTGATATGCTCAACTTTCCTGTTTTTGTCAACAATAAAAACCTCATTAGTGTCAACGTCAAAGCCTACATTTTCCTTGCCAACGTCATTTGCCACGATTAAATCCGAATCTGAGGATTTTAGTAGGCTGTAGGCGCTTTTTATCAATTTATTTTTTGAGAAGTTATAGTCCGCTTTGAATCCAACCAAAAATATTTTCTTATTCAATTTTTTAAGATTTTTAAGTATCTTTGCTGTAGGCGCCAATTCAAGATGCAGTTCTTTGTTGCTTTTTATCTTTTTATTAATCTTATTGTTAACTTCAAAATCAGAAACAGCCGCTGCATGAATAACAATATCAAAATTTTTAAGATTTTTTTTAATTTTATTAAACAGATTATTAACAGTAAAGAATTTTTCCTCATTTAAATTATAATGCGGTTCAGCTGAATTATGCCCCCTTAGCAATAAAACATCGGCACCCCTTAAAAACGCCTGTTCCGCTATCATGTTGCCCATCTTTCCCGAGCTTTTGTTGGTTATGACGCGAACAGGGTCTATCTCCTCAAATGTCGCCCCCGATGTTACAAGTATTCTTTTTCCTTCTAAATCATTCCTTTGCTTTATCAATAACTCAATTCTTTCGATAATTTTGTCCAGTTTTGCCAATCTTCCGATTCCCTTGTAGCCGCAGGCTAGTTCACCATACTCCGGCTCGATAAAATGATAATTTAATTTTCTTAATTTGGAAACATTTTCCTGCGTGATGGGGTTTTTCCACATCTTGACGTTCATAGCGGGGCATATGAGAACTGGCGCGATTGTTGCCGTTATGGAAGTGGTCAGCAAATCGTCAGAAATCCCGTTTGCAATTTTGCCTATCACATTTGCTGTTGCCGGGCATATTAAAAATAAGTCAGCGGCATCGGCAATGGAAATGTGCTTTATCGGCTTGTTCTTCTTGATATATTCCGCGAAGTTTACTTTTGGATGGAATAATGTTGTATGAACTTCATTTCCGGAAGCATTTTCAAAATCCCTGATATCAGCAAGATGGGTTGCAGCTTCTGTCATCATAACTTGGACATTAGCCCCATTCTTTCTTAATTCTTTTATTAAACCGAGCACTTTATAGCACGCAATGCCGCCGGTTATCCCGACTGCTATTGTTTTTCCATTCAGGCCTGATTTTTTCATATAACAATAAAAAAGAAATGTCGGTTTATAAAAGTTGTTAATATGCCTTAGGTTCCCATGATAGTTACAACAAGCATTGAAATTGATGCGATGATTACCAGGGCGCAGCCCGTCCATGTCACTATGTTAACCCACCCCTGGTTTACATACCCGCCCATGAGCTTTCGGTCATTGACTAATTTAAGGATTATTATGAGCAATACCGGCAGTATTATCCCGTTTATGAACTGCGCAAGAAGTATCAAATGAATTAAATTTATGCTGGGGATTAATATTATTGCTGAGGATATCACTATCATAAGAAGCATTATTATGTAGAAATTCTTGGCATTGCTGAATTTTTTATTTACGCCCGATTCCCATCCGAAAGCCTCGCATAAATAGTACGATGTGGACAGCGGAAGAATGAAAGCGCCGAACAACGCAGCAATGAAGAACCCCCCTCCAAAAAGATACAGCGCATACGAGCCGGCCAGCGGCTCAAGGGCCTTGGCTGCATCAATTGCATCATTTACCCGTATCCCATTTGAAAATAGCACGGCAGCGCAGGTTATGATTATAAAGAATGAAATTATATTTGTAAAGGAAGATCCTATTATGACGTCCCACTTGCTGTACTTGTATTCGGCCTTTCTTATCCCCTTTTCCACTATTGACGACTGCAGATAGAACTGCATCCAAGGGGTTATTGTCGTTCCGACCAGCGCAATGAGCAAAAAAATAAAGGACTTGTTGAATTGCACAGTAGGGGAGATTGTGCCCTTAAAAACCGCGCCCCAGTCCGGCTTTGCCATAAAGCCGGAGATGATGTATGCAATGTAGAACAGGACGAGAACAAGGAATATTTTTTCCAGCTTTTTATAGTCCAATTTCAGTATCAAAAGCCATATCACAATGGCAGTTGCCGGTATCAAAATAAGCCTGCTTATTCCGAAAAGTTCTCCGGCAGCGGCGATGCCTGCAAATTCAGAGACTGTCACGGATAAATTTGCAATCAGCAGCCCGATCATGATGAAAAAAGTAGTCTTTACTTTGAAATTCTCCCTTATCAAGTCAGAAAGCCCTTTTCCGGTTACGGCCCCAAGCCTTGCGACCATCTCCTGGACAATTATCAGCAGAATTGTAATTGGTATCAGTGTCCACAGCATTGTTAAGCCAAAATTGGCTCCCGCGACCGAGTAAGTAGCTATGCCGCCTGCATCGTTATCCGCGATTGCTGCAATGATTCCGGGCCCTATGATGCCAAGTATGAAAAGAATATGCTTCCAATCAAGCTTTCTTGGAGTTTCCATTTTGCCTTGCTTTTATTTTCAATGGAATAAACTTTTCCCTCTTTAACTTTTTGGAAATATACCCCTCCAGCACATCGTCTGCCTTTACTATTCCCCTCAGAATTCCTTCCTTGTCGACAACCGGCAGCAGGTATAAGTCATATCTTGCCATAATCCTCGCGGCGGTCTCTTTTGTGCCTGTGTCCCTCGCATACACAACCTGCTTTTTCATAAAGTCAACAACATTGCTTTTCGGGTCCGCTGTAAGCAAGGCCCTTATTGACAGGACTCCGATAAGGTGGTTGTCCTTGTTGACGACATAAAGATGGTATATCTTGTCGGATGATGGCTTGAGCTGCCTCAGCAAATCAATAGTCTTTTCCGACGTGTAATCCTCGGGAATCGCAATGAACTCAGTTTTCATTATCGAGCCGATTGACTCGGGGTAATAATCTAGGATTTTCCTTATCTTTGCGGATGTTTCTTTCCTCATGGACTTTAGAATTTCTTCAGCCTTATGCTTGGGCATCATTCCTATGATGTCTGCGGCCTGGTCATAGGGAATATTTTCAAGCAGCTCCTTGACTTTCTCTATCTTAAAGCTCTTGAGCACGGAGTCCTGCACGTTTTCTCCGGCTTTTATCAAAGTCTTTGCGGCTTTTTGGGTATTTAGGCTGTTGAATATCAGGATTCTTTCAGTATGGGTCAGGTCTTCCATGATATCGGCAATATCTTCCGGATGAAGGTCCGCAATCTTGTTTTTCTGCAGCTTTAAGTGCAGGTCATGGACTTCCGGCTCAAGCCTCTCGACGGATTTCCACGGTATGATATTCTCCTTGATTTTGGAAGAAACCAATCCTGTGATTTTTCCGAATCCCAGCCTCCTCATCAGGCTCAGGGCCCCCACGCTGACTGCAACAATGGACAGTTTATTGTCAACTTTTCCTAAAATCACGTCATTGACGCGGACAATCTTGACGCCGTCAACATCTATGACCTGCTTGTCGAGAATGTCGCCGACGAGAACTTCCCTTTCTTTCATGAAGAACTGGGTGATGGCATCAACCGGTGAATTTAGGTGGATGCTTATAAAATTTTTATTTCCTTTGTTATCCTGCATGAACTCTTTGACAAAAGCCCACGGAATCTTTTTTCTGTACTTGTTTTCATCCTCATAAATAAGGTGGGTTATCTCGGCGTATTTTGTGCCGTCGAGAAAAACGAGGTCAGCAAGCCTGCCCAGGCAGTTCCCTTTTAAATCATAGACCTTGTTGCCCTTTAATTCCGTGAAATGAACCATACAGCAGAAGACATGCTAATGATATAAATAGATTGCGATTTTTATTTAGAAGTTTTGTAAAAATATTATAAAAATTATTATTTAACTTAAATTTTTTCAATGAAAGCTGTTTTCATCTGCTGGGAATTTTTCTTCCCTTACTTCTTTTGCGTAATTTTCAAAGACAGCTTTCATTTCATTGCCGATTTCTGCGTATCTTTTCAAAAACTTAGGCTTGAAATTCCCGTACAGTCCAAGAATATCATTTGTAACCAAAACCTGCCCATCGCAGTGGATTCCTGCTCCGATTCCGATAGTTGGTATTTTTATTTTTTCTGTAATTGTTTTTGCCAATGATAATGGAATGCATTCCAAAACCAGGGAAAAGCATCCGGCTTTATCTAGTTCAATTGCTTCATTCAGTATTTTATCTGCGCTATCATTATCTTTTCCCTGAACTTTGAAAGTAGTTATAGTCTGCGGTGTCAATCCTGTATGGCCCATAACCTGAATCCCGTTTTTCACAAGAAATTTGGCAATCTCCGGCTTTCTTTCAATCTTGACTGCATGCGCCCCGGCTTCCAAAAACAACTTTGCATTTTTTAACGCGTCTTTTTCATTATTATAAGTTCCAATTGGCATGTCTCCGACAATAAAAATATTTTTTGCGCCCCTTGCAACCGCTCCCGTCGCTCTCAACATGTCATCCATCGTGACTTGGGTGGTGTTTTCATAGCCAAGAACTACCATTCCCAAGGAATCTCCGACAAGAATCACATCTACAATCCCGTCCATTAAATTTGCAGTAGGAAAATCATAGGCAGTAAGCATGACAATTTTCTGCTTTCCTTTCATGGATTTTATTTCCTGGATTGATTTCATCGTTTCACTTTTTGGATTTTAGGAACTTAAAAGCATATAAGTATAAAGCAATATAAAGCGGCACTGTTACAATAGTGCCCAGCATGTCTGCATAAACATAGTTTACCCGTTTGTTTATCAATGGTATGGTCAAATTTATCACGATGTACCACACAATAAAAAAATAGAAATAGAATTTCCAGTAAAATTTCTTAAAAGGCTCTTTCTTAAAAGCCAACCCGTACAATGCGGCCAAAGAAGGCAAAGATACAATAAAATCAATTAAATTCACTAATCCCAGATAATTGAACCCTTTGCTATAACTGTACAAAACAATCAAAATAAAAAATATCAGGTAAGCCTTCCAAAACCACATGTTCAGTATATTTTTTTTATTCACTTTACCCTTTCCTTCAGCGCAGCATAGATAATGGGCATCGCTATCGTTGCATCGCATATCAAGTCAACAAATTTTGCCTTCGGGTTCATCTTGCCCCAGGATATTCCTTCCCTTAATTCTGCTCCTGAGCTTCCCCCCGGCTCGGGCCTGTCCATAGTGACCTGAACGCCATACAACGCCATTCTGGGAGCGAGCTGCATTGCCTGCTGGATATAATTTTTCGGGACTCCGCCGCCAAAATAAATGACTCCGGCTTTCTTGGAAGTCCATGCAATGTCAATTATTTCCTTCAAATCCTCAAAAGCCCGGACTTCAACTTCTTTGTTCCTTGCTAGATGCCCCCAAATCATCAGCCCAATTCCGGAATCTGAAATTGCCGGGCAGAATAATGGAATTTTATTTTCAAAGCAAGCTTTCAAAATTGATTTTTTCGGAGTCATCCTTCCAAGCTCCCACAGGAAATCTTTTATTGATTTTTTATCTTTCAGGCTGTCAAAATTCTTCGCGATGAAATCCTCCATTCCCTCATAAATCTTGTTTGGCATTAAGGATTCATAAATCCTGTCAAAGCCTTTCTTGTGCAGTTCTTCATCGTCAACATTAGCGTTTCCCTGATAATGCCTGTATCCAAGCGCTTCCCCCAAATCATGGGTCAAAGTTGCTCCTGTCGTAACAACCACATCAACCCACTTGTTTTCAATCATATCAATTATTATTTCCCTCATTCCGCCGGGAACCAATGGGCCTGCCAGTCCAAGAAACACTTTGCACTCTTTATTTTTAATCATCTCTTCGCAGATATTTACAGCCTTGCCAAGCCTTCCAACTCCCAAAACTCCCGCAGAATCCATCCTTTTGACTAGCTCGTTGACTGTAAGGGTCTTGTCAATCTTGACGTGGTTTACCGGTTTCATTTTGATGTTTGTAGAGATAAAATAAACCTTATCTTATAAATCTTTAGTTTGCAATAATTATTTAAACTATCCAAAATTAGGTAACAAAATGAACCTCTTAATCGACGCGCATTCACACTTGGACCATCAATTATTAATTAATAAAATAGAGGATATAATAAAAAGAGCCAAAAATGCCGGCTTAAAGCACATCATTACCAATGGAATTAATCCGGAAACAAACAGAATCTGTTTAGAGCTTTCTAAAAAATATGGCATTGTTGAATGCGGAATGGGAATTTATCCCAGAGATGCATTGAAAAACGAGATAGAAGCAGGAGATTATCCAATAAAAATTGAAGATTTTGACATTGACGAGGAAATCAATTTCATTAAAAAAAATAAAAATAACGTCAAAGCAATTAGTGAAGTAGGGCTGGATTTCGTAAATGGCGAAAGCAAACAGCAAGTGGAAGATTTCCAGAAAATGATTGAATTATCAGAGGGATTAAGCAAGCCGATTGTAGTTCATTCAAGAAAAGCAGAGCAAAAATGCATCGAAATGCTGGAGTCTTCAAAAAACAAAAAAATCGTGATGCATTGCTTCTCAGGAAAAAAATCCCTGGTAAAAAAAATAGTTGATAATGGGTGGTTTTTGACTATTCCTACAGTTGTTGTAAGGGCGTTTCAGTTCCAGGAAAATATAAAGCTTGCTCCAATCACCCAGTTATTCTGCGAGACCGACAGCCCTTACTTAAGCCCCTACAAGGAGCAGGTGAACGAGCCGGCTTACGTGATTGAAAGCTATATGAAGATTGCTGAGCTCAAGGGGATGGATATAACTGAAGTTGCAAACAGCATATACATGAACTGGCAGAAAGTGTTTGAGTAGTTAAAGTAGTTAATTTTAAATATATTGAATCAAGTTGTATAATTATGAAAAAGAGTTTGATGCTTTTGCCGGTAATTCTCATCATTATTCCGATAGCTTTTGCCGAAAGCAAAATACATTCTGGAAACGTCATTACGGACACCGACCTAAAGCTGGCAGAAGGCACTTTCAGGTTCACATACGATGTGGAGGGCAACCAGACGTTTGTCATGACCCCAACAATTAATATGATTATACAAACCGGCGAGTGCAAATCAAACGGCGTGTTTAAAGTATGCATCAACAGTGCGGAATACTATGACAGGAATATTACAACTTACATAACCTATTACACAATCAATGCTGACATTTACAAGGAGACCGGCAGCCTGTCAGCAGCAAGCACAGCATCGCTCAGCACCCTATTGCAAAAAGAATCAACACCAATAAAAATAATAATCAGCAACCCCACCGACTTGGACGTATCAAAAATAAGTTATGTTGAGGATTTCTACCCCTTCGCAATTATAGACGTTGTCGGCTGCAGCATTGAGGGCACTGTTATGAAATGGAGCGGCTCTTTGCGGCCCAAATACACCCAAACCTGTACAGCAACACTGTTTGCGCCTGAGCAATCCGGAATTAATTCTATTGTGGGAAAATTAAGCTACTACAACGGGTTCAACACTGAAACAGTTTCAACTGATGCTCTTTCAATTACTGTTCTTCCTAAACAGCTTCGCATAGATGAATCATCCGATTCCAAAAGCGAAATGGACAAGCCGTTTTACATTAACCTGTCCCTGTCAAATATAAATTCTGACCAGAGCCTAGATGTGTCAGTGAGCATCTATCTTTCAAATAATTTTGCTGTGGTCAAAAAGACCGCCGAGTTGGCAAAGAGCGGCAATGAGCTCGGCTATAGCGCAAGGATGCAGCCTGGAAAGATCGTCAATTTTTCAATATACCTTAAGCCAACTTCATGGGGAAATTTTTCAATAGGCAAGAAATTCACTTACACAATCAAAAATATAGGGGATGTAATAGAAAATGCCACTTACATCAGCGTTCTGGACCCGGCTCCGGCCATTGATTTGGCTTCGGAATACAGCGAGATTTCTCCTGGACAGAAATTCATAGTTTCGGCAAAGCTTACAAATCCAAGCACAGTTTATACTCTTGAAGACATACAATCAAAATTATCCATTCCTTATTTAAACGGTGTTTCACAAAACCTCAAGCAGCTCGGGCCGAACGAGTCTTATACAATCATAAGCAACGCGTTCATTCTTTCGGACGGTTCTTATCCGCAGGATTACCTTAAAATAAATCTTGAAGTGGCTTACACGCTTAACGATATTCAAAGAACTTTAAATAAGTCCATAGAAGTCAAAATAAGGCAAAAAAATGAAATGAGCAATTCTGTTTTGCCGCCTAATTCTACAGCGTCAGCCGCGCAGGCGCAGGCTGCAGCTCAGCAAAATCAAAATGCAGCAGTTCCACAACAGCAAACTCAGCAATCTGTGCCTCCTCCCCCGCCGGCACAAGTCACGGAAGATAAATTAAATCTGCCAAAGCCAAAATTGGATTTTTCGGACAGGAGGGTGCTGATTATTATTGGGGTTTTATTTGCGCTGCTGTTTATTGTGCCTTCAGTTATATACAAAATCAAAAAAAACAGGAAGCAAAATCCGCCTCCGCCTTTTAACCTGCCAATTATTCCGCCGCCGGCGCAGTGATATTCCAGCATCCTGGCAATTTCTGTTTAGCTGGATCGAAACAGGCTCTGTCACGAATGCAGGTTAGCAGCATAAGGTCAAAGTCCAATCACAAAAACAGATAACTGACAAAGGGGATGTTCCTTACGGGAAATGTCAGTATTATTCAAGACACATCAAAGACTTTGAAGCTGCTAACCCGAACGAAAGTGAGATTCGTGACAGAGCCCACGAAACCAAAAGATTTTTAAGCTGATAACTCAAATTCAGGGGCATGAAAGTCAGCATAGACACGAAAGAGGATTCGCACGAGGAGATTAAAAAAGTAATCCAGATGCTCCAGAATCTTGTCGGTGGTTCGCAGGAGATATTTTCCAACGACTCATCAATTTCATCAGCCTCAAATTCTTCCCCGATTTCAAATATATTCGGCGATGCCACGCCAGCTTCTTCCTCAGGTGAATCGTCAGGCTCGTCAGAAACAGCCGAATCACAAGCAGCAGAGTCAGAAGCAGCTTCTTCATCTTCAGCTGAGGCAAGGGAAGGGTCATCACAATCCACAGATGATTTGTTTGCAGAGCTTTTCAGCGAAGAAGAATTAAAGAAAATGGAGCCGGTCAAGGCGCCGGAAGATGAGGACGAGGAAGAAGAAATCAAGTCGAAAGAAAAATCCAAGTCCAGAAGGCCGGATATAGAATTCTATTAAACCAGGTCAAACCTCGATTACCTTTCCCTTTTTGCCGACGTTAATTACCTTTGTTTTTCCAATCATTTCCTCAATGCCTTCTGCCTCATGCACGTGGCTGCAAAGTAAAATGTCGGGCTTGAAAGTGTCTATTGCTTTTCTTACTCCGTCGCTTCCCGGGAAAATGTTTGTGAACTTCTCCATCAGGGAGCCGGATGGATGGACATGTGTAACTAAAATTTTTTTCTTGGAATCTTTTATCCTGTCATACCCTTTTTTTATCAGCTCAAAAATTTCATCTTCCCCAAGCTGGAACATTCCGATGTTGGCTCCGCCGCACCCGAATAGCCCCACATCCCTGCATTTGATTGAATAGCCGTGCAGGTTGGTTGCTCCGTACAGCTCGGCAAGAAAATCGGCTGTTGCAACAGTTTCATGGTTACCGGGAATCAGAATGACTTTCTTTCCTTTCTTAATGAACGGCCCTATGATTCCTGATGTGGATGCTTCTGCGTACGTTAAATCGCCGGAAAGCACAACTAAATCAATGTTTTCCTCCTCCGCCTGCTCTGCCAGTCTCTTGGCTGCAGTGGTATCTCCATGAATGTCGCCTGCTGCGAGTATCTTCAGCTTTTTGTTTTCCATATACCCATTACAAACAGAAATTGTTTAAAAAACTATCTCTTGAAATTTACCTTTCAATAATCTTAACATCGCCGGTCAAGTCAATTATCTTGCTCGGCTTTCCTTCCTTTTTGCCCTCATAAAGAACAAAATCAACCACGTTTTCCATTGTTTCATCCAAATCTTCAATCGATGCCATGTAATCCTGGCCGCTTTTATTTACCGAGGTTGTAATAACAGGAATATCTGCTTCTGCAACAACTTTGCTTATCCAGTGCTTTGGGATTCTGACTCCCAGCGTTTCCAGCCCGGCATTGACTTCCTTGGCAACGCATTTTTTATTCTTTAGCTTGAATATTAAAGTATAAGGGCCGGGAAGTTTTTTAATCCATTCCTCCCCATCTTTAGTTACAGCGCAATTTTCCCTTATCCAGTCCACAGAAGGCGCGATGACAGAAAAGGGATTTGATAATCTCCCTTTTAATTTTCTTATTTTCTTAACCGAATCAGAATTTGTAGCATTGCACCCGATGCCGTAAATTGTATCGGTTGGATAAATGAACACCGCTCCGTCAATTATTGATTCCATAATGGAGCCCTTTTCCACCTTAAACTCATCAGGATTTAAGATTCTCATGAATTTTAGGAAAGAATAAGGGTATAAATAGTTTATGAAAAAACAAAAAATTTATCCTAAATACCCCATCATAAACCCTTCTTCGATGCTGGTGATTTCATCGTTCTCAAGGTCATCTTCGAGGTACGTTTCATCGTAAAAGTCAAGCTTTACCTCAAATTCATCCAAAAATTTTTGTTTCATTCTAATTCACCTCCTTAATCTGATGCCGCTGAACTGGGCGTCAAAGCTCCTCAGCTGCTTGTTTGACCTTAATGTTACTTCTTTCATTTGTTTGAAAAACAAATCTTCAATAAACTCGTTGCTCAATTCCATCTGTATCACCTTTTTTGTTTTTTTATATACGCGCCGCGGCTGGGATTCAACGAAAATCAAAGATTTTCGAGGTACTCGAAAACTTATAGTTTTCGACATTCACCCAAAAAGGACTGATTAGCCTTCCCGAAATTTGAACCCAGAAGCTCTTTCGAGCAGCAGGGTGTCAATCTGCCGGAATACCGGATTATCCTACCGCGGCATAAAATTTATATAGTGGTTAATTATCACAGCACTTGAAGGGTGTCAATCTTCTGGATTGCCGGTTGTCTTACCGGTTTTTTCTTTTTTATTTGCCTCCTCGTTTGTTCCTGATTTTTTATTATTTTTTGCAGGAGGGGGTGAAAAGAACATCTCTGCTCTTTTTTTCCTGCAAGAATTTATGGAACGTTTTCCTTTAAATAGTTCAGCCGAAGATGTCCAGTGTCCAGTGCTTACTTACAATATTGAAAATAAGTGGCATGTATAGGAAAATAAATAAACAAGAAAACTATTCTAACATTATGAAATGCATCCATATTATAGCTTCAGGCAAAGTGCAGGGCGTTTTCTTCAGGGACAGCACAAGAAGAAAAGCGCAGGAACTTGGGCTGAACGGATACGCGAAAAATCTTCCTGATGGAAATGCGGAAGTTGTTGCTGAAGGCCAGGAAGAAAAAATAAACAAGTTAATAGAATTTATAAAAAATAACCCGGGGCATTCCAAGGTTAAAGAAGTTAAAATCAATCACAGGGAATTGGAAAATTTTAATGGGTTTGAAATAAAATAAGCGGTAAATTTTTATTATGGCAACTTATTTCCTGATTTATGGGATTTTTCAGCATTTTTTTTAAGTCAACTGGAGAAATTGCAGTAGAGTTGAACAGGGACAACCAAGAATTAATGAGGGAGTGGCGGCAGTACATTAGCACAGTTCCAGAGAAAAAGAATTTAGCAAATAGTATTAGTATAGATGTTGTAAGATTGAATGAACTATTAAAAATAGGGTTGGATGATTCGCGTTCTGAAGAAAAAAAAGATGCGGAAATAATTAAAGATTTAAGGTCCATTAAACATGACCAGAGGATAGCACGAGTAAACAGACTACAAGAGGTACTCGACCATGCTTTATCAAAATATAGATATGTTTACTCACTCTTGGATCAAATTTATAATGCGCTCCTGAGGGAGTATTCGCTTGCAAGGGCAATTGCTAAAAATAATAGTGATATAAAATTAATAAGACACTTGCGGGAACAGATTGATTTAGAATTGTTGATAATAAAAAAAGTCAATGAAATGAACAGAGAGCATGGCCCTGGCACTTTTGCCAGATTGTTTTCTGATTTGGCGCGCGGGGAAGCAATAATTAAGACTCTTGACCGGGTTGGTAGAATACATTTTGAAAGAATGAGTAAGGGGTACCCTTCAGAGGGATCTATTATAGAAAAATGGATGAATATTGTAACTGAAGCAATTGAAGGCTGGGTGGAAGAAGCTGTGGCTGATGGCACATTGCTTGATAATAAATTTCGTGATCACGGATTTGTTAATAGCCCTCTATTTGATGAACTGGTCAGGGATACTATTCAGTCGTTAAGACCGGGAAAGAGAGTTCCTGAAAGGATGGTTCAAATATTTTTGGAAGATTACAGGCAAGGATTTAATGAAAGAATACATTAAGAAATAATTCAGATTAAGGTACTTATCAAAAATCCGTCAATTTCTTCTCAGAAGCCGAGCGTATGATTGTAGTTGTGCCATCCGAACCGCCCGAAATTTTCTCAAGGGTAACAAACCTTCCCTGCTCTAATTTTTCAACCTTTCTCTGGAATGATTTGTAAACAAGTTTTCCGCCATTATCCTGGTAAATTTTGAAGTATTCGCCGATTTTTTTCCCGGAATTATTTTTTATCATCTCCAAAATGGACTGCTCGTCTTCTCCAAGCTCAAGGGGGTTGTTGATGCTGAATTCTTTTACCTTGTCAAGCGCCTGCTGGGCATGCTCCAATGAAATTTTTCTTGATGATTTGTTTTCCGCTATTAATGCAGCTTCTTTCATCAAATGCAATCCCGTCCTCATATCCTGCAGCTCAGAAGTTTTTTTGGCAATCAGCTCAAAAGCTTCCGGGCTTAAAACACCTGGATGAAAAGCGTACTCTGCCCTTTGCTTTAGAATTCCTTTTGTCTCTTCGTAATTATATGGCCTGAACTCAATCATCTCGGGCATCAGCCTTGATTTTATCCTGTCTTCCAGGCTTGTAACCCATTCCCTGTAGTTTGTTATGAGGATTATTGTTTTCCTGTAAATCTCCTCCATTATCATATACAGAAAATCCAAATCCTCAAGCTTGTCAGCCTCGTCAAAAACAAAAACGACGGATTTTTTGTTGAAAACCTGCTTTATCATCTTAAACAGCTCTTCTGTCTTCTTGTTCTGTATGAACTTAAAGTCGAGCATCTCGCAGGCTTCAGTGAAAATCTTGAAAGTGGTGTTATGCTTCCAGCAGTTTATGTAGACCGGGATGATTTCATCCGTCTCGCTCTCAAGCTCCTCAAGGATTTTTTTCAGCGCAACAGTCTTTCCGACGCCCGGCTGTCCGTAAACAAATGCGTTCCTCCCATTTTTCTGGTCAAAAAGCGGCTTCATGCAGTTCGCGATTATTCTCTGCTCCTTTTCCCTGAAAGGAATCATCTTCGGCATGAACGAGTAATCTAATGAAACATCGTTCTTGAACAGAGATTCATTGCTTCCCAGAATATCCTTGAACAGGCTGCCCATTTTAATTCAATGATTTATTCATGATTTAAATAGTTTACGAACAATAGTTTCATAACCTTAGAAAATACTTGAAAATTTTAGATTTTCAGGCTCCAAAAAGTGCCATGCATTTTTTGGGATTATAATTTTTGATAAAAATATAATTAATACAACCTTACTCCGCATCTGGCACAATAATTGTCATGCCATCTCGCGACATTCCCGCAGGTGGGGCATCTTTTATACTGCTGTTTGGGAACCTGCCTGAACTGATTTGGATTTAATTTATTTATCGGAGCCTGCTTCTTCTCTTCTTTATTGATGAATCCAATGATAATTTTGGCAGTCCCGTAAGTGATAAACAGAAGCCCGATATAAAAGAAAAAATACATTTTATTGTAATTAATTTCATAAGAAGCAACGGCGACAAATATTCCGACTATCAAATAAATAATTCCGTGTATCTTTGCCATTAAAATCACTCTTTTTTATTTTAGTTATTTCTTTCCGCCAATCACTTTCTTTCCCATATACTTCTGCAGCACAGTTGGAACTTTTATCGTGCCGTCTTTTTGCTGGTAATTTTCAATGATTGCGCGGACAGTTCTTGAAGTTGCAATTGCTGTGCTGTTTAAAGTGTGAATATATTCTTTCTCTTCTCCTTTCCTGTACTTGATATTCAAGCGGGTTGCCTGATAGCCTGTGCAGTTTGAGCAGCTTACGACTTCACGGTATAAATTCTCGCGCGGAAACCATGCTTCAATATCATATTTCTTTGCCGCAACGATTCCAATATCCCCGGTGCAGATATTAACAACTCGGTAAGGAATTTTTAATTTTTTGTAAACAGCTTCTGCGTTTTTCAGCAGTTCCTCATGAAATTTCCAGGAATCTTCCGGCTTGCAGAATATGAACTGCTCGACTTTGTTGAAGTGGTGCACCCTGAAAATTCCTTTTGTGTCAATGCTGTGGCTTCCAAGTTCTTTTCTGAAGCATGGCGAATAGCCGGCCAGTTTCAAAGGCAGCTGTTTTTCCTCCAAAACTTCGTTCATAAGCAGGGCGGCGATCGGATGCTCTGAAGTGGCAATTAAAAACAAATCTTCGCCGTCAATCTTATACATCATTGTCTCAAAATCTTTTAAATCTGTAACTCCTTCATACGGCTTCCTTCTCAGCATTAAAGGAGGTTCCACCAAAGTAAATCCTTCTTCCGCAAGAAACTCAGTTGCAAAATGCACCAAAGCTAGCTCAAGCCTTGCAGCATCGCCCATCAGATAATAGAATCCCTGCCCGGAAACTTCAGCAGCTTTCTCAAAATTAGCCATCCCTGATTCCTGCAGCAGTTCTCCGTGTGGCTTTAGTTCAAAATCAAACTTTGGCTTATCACCCCATTCCCTTACGACAGTATTATCATTTGAATCTTTTCCAACCGGAACAGAATCATGCAAAATATTCGGCAGCCTCATCAGGTAATAATCAATCTTATTCTTGAGCTCAATTAGTTTTTCATCGCTTTGTTTTATTTTATCCGGCAGCTCTTTTGCTTCCTGCACTTTTTCCTTGAAATCTAATCCCTGCTTTCTCAGCTTGTTGATTTCATCGGTTATGGTATTTCTTCCCTGCCTCAGCCTTTGGTTTTCCTGCAGCAGTCTCCTGTACTCAGAATCCTTGTCCAGCAGGTCATCTACCCATTCCAATTTCTCCTTGTCATTTCTCTTCTGCAAACCTTTCTTTACAGCTTCAGGATTTTCCCTAACAAATTTTATGTCAAGCATAGAAATAAATTAATTTAGAATGTATAAAAATGTTTCTGATATTACGCGGCAAGCTTTTCTTCCAATAATGGATTATAAGCCCGTTCAAAGTACTGATTAACCATTCTGTGGCTGTTAAACCAAGGGGCATTGTGTGCGGCAGCCGCTCTCATGATCCTAGCCCAGGCTTTTTTATCCTTTTTAAAAAGAGGAACTATCATATTTTCCAGCTTTCCATATAAATCTAATGTATCTGTTTTTCTATCCTCCCGGCGCTTATCATCTGCATTGGGACCTAATAATTCAATAAAATCCTGCTGACTTGGTGCCCTTCCTATGGCCCAGCCAGTTACCCCTTCAACTAACCCTTTGGGTAAGGTATATCCGAGTGATGGTTCCTGCGGCACAGACCAGCCGTCAAGTACGGAGAGTTGCGGAACGAAGTTGGCCGCGGCTTTCATTCCGCTGGTGCCGGATGCCTCTAAAAGCCTTTCTGGGTTATTGAGCCAAACATCAACGCCCCTGACTAAATATTTTGCAACCTGCATATCATAGTCTTCTATAAACCAAATAGAAACTTTTCCTTTCAATTCATCCATATGCCTGAAAACTTGCTGTATGACTCTCTTTCCCGGCTCGTCGCTCGGATGGGATTTGCCGGCAAAAACAAACTGAACATCCTGGCCCAGTTTAACCAGCCTGTCAATATCTTCAAATATAAGCGTGGCCTGCTTATATGTTGCAAATCTCCTTGCAAATCCTATTGTTAACTTGTGGGGGTCATAATGAGAATTGCTTCTGGCTCTTGGATTGTTTGCCAGGAAGTGCCCTAAATTTTTTCTTGACGCTCCATGCGCATTCAAAACCTGGTCTTCACTTAGCTCTAATATCCTCTCAAGTTTTTCAGGATTTAATCTCCATTCCCTGTTTGTTAGGTTATCATACAATCTCTGAACCTGAGGGGACGTCCAGGTTGCAAGGTGCACACCATTATCTACACTGTATAATTCTTTCATATTTGGAAAATCGGCAAACATATACCTTGATACTTCAGCATGAAGCGGAGAAACACCAAATGCCTGCGACGAAAGTGCCATAGCCAATCTTGCCATGTTGAGGTCATCTGCACCGGTTAATTTTTTCATATAGTCCGCAGATGGCATTCCTTCCCTTAGAACTTGTTCTGCTAATTGCTTTGGGAATACGTCCAATCCTGCCGGTACCGGAGTATGGGTTGTAAATACAAAATGCTTTCGTGCTTCTTCAATGCTGCCATATTTTGCTATAAGTTCAAGGCCTGCTAACGCAGCATGCCCTTCATTGGCGTGATGGACTTTTATGTCCTTATAGCCCAAGGCATCCAATGATTTTAACCCTCCTTTTCCCAGAACCTGCTCCTGCGTTAAGCGGTGATACAAGTGTTCAGAAGGATACAGCACATCGCATATTCTATCATCATAATCCCGGTCATCATTATTGCCGTTTGTATCAAGATAAATTAAAGGGACTACTTTTCCAGTTATTCCGGTAATGGGTAAAATCCAGGCGCTTATTCCAACATTTCTGCCCTCAATAGGGACAGAAGTTATTTTTGGATGATAAACCATTCTTCCTGTTGGGTCGAATCCATGGTACTCTTCAGTCTGCCACCCATCATGTGACAATTTTTGATGAAAAGGGCCCTTGCCATAAAGAAGCCCTACACAAGCCACAGGCAGCCCCAAATCCGCAAAAGATTTTGTTGCATCGCCTGCAAGAATACCCAACCCGCCTCCAAACGGAAGACCTTCTATTCCAAATTCTGCAGAATAATACCCAACCCTAACATCTTTCATTAACAATTTAAAAGAAATTTTTTAAACGTATTAATATATCTTTTGGTTGCATAAGAAAAATGATTAATCCCTGATTTAAACCCTCAAGCTAATCTTTTCCTGATTTTGAAGTGCCTGCATAATTCTTCTGCCTATGTTATTTGATTTTTTAATCTTGATAGTTCCGGTCTTGCCGGCTTTTGCGCTCAATAAGAATCCTTCTCCAATATAAACATCAACCTCTCTGTTCTGCATATCTATCCCGAGCTCAATCAATAAGGCGTTTTTTTTATGCTCTATTTCAAATTCAATTTCTCTTTGCTCTTTTGCCGTTCCTTTCAAACTGTCACTAGAATATTTCTCATCAATGCTCTTGATGTCAATGCTAACTCCGAGCTTTTCTTCAACTCTGGTTATATTGCTTCCCTGCTTTCCGATAATGCGCGCAATATCCGCCTCAGGAACATACACAGTGCATTTATTGTCAGAAACCATCTCAACTTCCACATTTTTTGAGTATTTGTTGAATTCCTGAACTATTGAGTTCTCGGCTAATTTATGCACTCCCTTTTTCTCGCGGTTTTCCTGCACTGGAATAACCACAGTCTGCTCGCCATAGGAATAAATCTCATAAGCCAATTTGCCGGTCTCAAAATCATTCACAACAACAACCGGCCTTGCTAAGTCTGCCTCTGTCATTCCGGAAGGAACCTTGACAGTCATCTTTAATTCCAAAACTTTGTTGACAAACCCATTTTTAATGAAAATAACAGTATCAATAACCTGCGGGATAACCCCCATCTCAACCCTTCCGATAAATCTCTGTATTGCATCAACCGGAGAAGTTGCATGCACAACTCCGACCATTCCGACTCCCGCGAGCCTTAAGTCTGCAAACAGCTTGAAATCATTGGTGTTTCTCATCTCGTCAAAGATAGTATAGTCTGGGCGGGATAGCAGCAAAATGTCATGTATCTCCTGCGCATCCCCGTAAGAAATGGAATATTGGGTTATTTTTTCCGGCAATATAAGGTCACGGGGCGCTTCAACCGTTTTTACAATTTTGTCCTGGTTAGCGTAATACTCGGCAAGCGCCTGCGCGAATGTACTTTTCCCCATCCCCGGAGCGCCTGCAATCAGCACTCCCTCAGCCTGCTTGGCAACCCTGTTCATAAGCTTCTCGCTAAGCTTGTAATCATCAAGGTTAAGCCTCTTTACAGGCCTTACAGCAGTTATCTCCCACCCGTCGGAGAGCGGCGGCTTTGTTATGACTATCCTGAAATTTCCAAGCTGCACGATTGTTGAGCCCGGCCTTTCAATTTCAATAAAGCCGTCTTTTCTTAATTTAGCGTCTTCAATTATCTCCCGTGAAATATCCTGTATTTCATCTCTTTTCAGCAGCGCCTTCCTTAATTCCTTGAATTCCCATGCGCCCGGCATTCCTTTCTTTGCATATGGCGGAACATTCTCCCTCAGATGCACGCTCATAGTTGTTTCATCAAAAAATCTCTCAAGTTTTAGCTTCCTGAATCCCTTTTCCGTCTGCTTGAAGTAGATGACTTTCATTCCTTTTGCCAGCCCAACTTCGCTCTGGACCTTGTCAGATGTAACCAAAGTCGCATCTTCATCATAGGCAAGCTGCCTTATCAAAGAATCAATCTCACCAAGCGAAGCATTCCTTATTTCAGCTGCTTTCGGCCTTGCGCCTTTGAAAGTAAACTCAAACTCCTTTTCAGTTGAAATCAGTTTCAGCTTTTTAATCTCATCCAGCCCAAGAAATCCTATTGCTTTGTTGGAATTAGCCTGATGCTCAAGCTCTGCAATCACAGCTTCATGTATTATAATCTGGTTAGTTTTAATGTGATTATGGTGTATCTTGTCTGACAAAAGACCTTCTATCAATACCGAGGTATCAGGCACAATCTTCTCTATGAACTGTATTTTATCCTGATCTACTTTTTGTTCCATATTCACATCAGTTACCTAAGAATATATAATACTTTCCTTTTTTATTAATTTACAATATAGAAATAAAATACAATATTATCAAATCTAATTATTTACAATATTGTAAATATATCATTTATAAGATTAAAAATTAAGAATTTTTAATAGAGAAAATAAATTTATTAAGCTACTTTGCTTCCCTTAAACATCCACAAGATTAAACCCACAAAGGCAGCAAAACCTACCAGCACTATTACAATAGCCCCCATTCCTAAACCATTTGAAAACAGAATAACTCTTTGCAAAGGGGTAGCTTTGGTCAGGCTTATTGAAAACATCTTATTGGTATTATATTGTTTGCCCAATCCATCTTTATAATTAACATTTATTTTATAATCATTGACCCCATACTTCAATCCTTTGGCTTCAATGTCAACAACGTACTTATGGTCTTCGCTGAAATCTGCAATAACCCATTTTTTCTCAACTCCGTTCTGGGCAAAGCTTAATTCAACTTCCTTCGGATTTGACAAAGATTTTTTTGCCAAGGTAAATTCAATTTTGAAATTATCATCGTAAGCGGTTTCACTTGGAAATCTCAAATTTTCAATTTCAATTTTCGGCGCATCATTGATTATAAAATTAACATAAGACGCTTTTGAAACCAGTTCATTTTTAAGGATGACCGGAATTTTCTGTTCTCCTGCAGACGGTTTGTCAACGTCAAAATCAAAATTCTTCTCCTGTGAAATACCGAGATTTGTCGTGTTGCATTTATTCTCAAAGCAAACGCTGACATCACTTAAAAAAATGTTGCCAGTATTCCTGGCCGTGCAGTAAACTTTCGCAGTTTCATATTCATAAAACTCGTTTTTAGAAATGCTGCAGTTCAGCATTATATTTCCTGAATATTTTTTTGTTGTTTCCTCTTCGAGCAGCTTGGCGGCCTGCTGCACCTCGCCTTCTGAAATATAAGCCTGCCTGTAATCGGATTCAAAGCTCGTTTCAGATGTAATGTTATCTATAGTTCCGACAGCTAACGGGAAAGTGTATTCATACCTGTTGCTTAAATCCCCTCCGAGCTTTATAATCCAGAACACCGTCTTTTTCTCGTGAGGCAGCAATAATATGCTCTTAAAATTATTTCCAATTATTGTTATTTCCCTTGACTTGCTTAAATACAGCTCGGTGCTGTAATAATAATTTGCAGTGTTCTCTATTGCGGCTTCAACAATATTGTATGATCCAAAGCCGACTGATTTTTTCAGCACATTTGCTTTAATACTTACAGGCGCATTAACAATTCCGGTTGCATCAGTTAATTCAGTTTTTACCTCCACTTTTCCGGTTCTCAAATCAGCATTTCTTCCGACCCATTGGTAATATGTTGAAGCTTCGTCTGAATCGGCAGAATCTTTGAATCTTATATGCGTCGGGTCAATCCATCCGAATTCGCCGTATGTCACATCAAAAGGAACCCACCCATAGCCGGGAAAATAAATTTCAGACCATCCGTGAGCGCCCCATTTTTCCGGAAACAAGTCAGAATTTGTATAGGCAATTCCTGATACAAACCTTGCCGGGATTCCCACGGATCTTGCCAATGCCATAAACAGCGATGATATGTCGCCGCAGACCCCCTGCTTGCTTTTAAGGACTTCAGACGCTTTTTGCGTTACAGGCAGTGACATGGTGCTAAGGTTGTAATTCACATCGCTTTTAGTCCACTGGGCAAGCTTGAAAACCGCGCTGTACAGGTCATCTTCCCCTTTGACAAGCTCAGAAGCTATTTGTATAATATCCTCGTTGTCTGAATCTATTGTCGCGCTGGGCTTTGTGTATATTTTTATATCCTCAGGCAAGCTAGTTATCGGAAAATTAATTTTTTCGTTAACCTGAGCTATTGTGTTTGTCGTTCTGACATCTGAAGAAACTTTGAATCCAAAACTATTCTGCGGATTTTTCCATCTGAATATTATAGTTTTGTCAGATACATCCGCATTTGGATCCGTTTCAAGCTGAACCAAATCCTGCGTGCTTGTTTGCTTGGGAAAGAAAGTAAGGTTGACTGTAGCAGTATCCACATAAGCCCCGGCTGGAACTATCTCTGTATTTCCGCTTATGTCAATATGGACAAGCACGTTCTCGCTGTTGTGAAACCAGTCTGCAAAAACTGACGGGACTAAGAATATCATCAATAAGCATATCACGACTTTTTTCATTATCGATGATATTATTAGAATGTTTATAAGTTTTATTATAAACTTCAATCGTGTGCACGCCACTCATCGGCAGCAGACGGTCAAAATTATTTCATAATTTTGCCCTACTCGGGACTCCGAAGGAGCCCTCCCTCCCCTCGTCTGCGCCGACGTGGCGTGCGGCGAGGCAGGAATTCCAAGGGAATGCCGAGCAGGGCAAATCGAGCAAAGCGAGATTTGACCGTCGCACCGCCAGTGGCATGTGAGCGAGTTCGCAAACGATGCTCACTCGCAAGTCACACGGCGCAATCGTGGATTTAAAATCAACAAATTTTATAAACAGCCGATATAACCTTCTCCATTAATGCCGAGGTCGCATAGCCTGGTATTGCGGTGATTTACTAAAATAAACCGTATGATTGCTAAGGCTATCCCTTTGGATATGGCTCACAATGATCCACTGTCCGCAAGGATCCGGGGGTTCAAATTGTGGCGAGCGAGCATGCTTGCCGCATGCAAGTCCTCCCCTCGGCGTTTTTTATTCTAGTAAAACGTCGAAAAGGTATTGATTGTGTAGTTCAACTTTCCAGCCCCTCAATCAAAGAATTATTGCTGAAAGTTCACAATGATTATACCTGATTACCAACTGCTTGTAGAACAAGTTATTGATTCAAATTTTAAATCCTTTAAATCAATTGCGTTATTGATATCTTTTCCGCTAATATCAAAAATGAAAGATTTAACATATTGATAGTCCGTGTTAATGATATTTCCATTGGAGTCTATTTCGTTTCTTCTTAATCTCGGTTCATAACTGAGAGTAGGTCTACAATAAAGTTTGTTAATGCTTTCTCCAGATTTGGACCCTTTTTCACAAACAAATGAGTCCCTTGAAAACTCACTGCTGGAGGGCAAGTTTGAAAGTTCCCAGCTATTAGTAAATCTAACATTTTTTAGGAAATCTGCATAAAGATAAAGATGTTTGTTACCCTGAATGCTTTCTCCCCATTTAAATTCATAAGTAGTTGTCTGCACAATATCTGGACAGCTTATTTTAGGCTTTGAGACTTGGGTGTTATTAGGTACGACCCCTTCTTTTGGATTATCTAATTGTGTAGTTTTATCTGTAACGGTCCCTGAACTTTTATTGGTATCAGTTATCCCGTTCTTCATCCCAAAACCAATCAATATCAGAATAAGTATAACCAATGCAAATTTAATGCCACCCGAAATCTCGTAGTTGAATTTTTGAGCAATTACTTTGTTAAAGTAAGGTATAATCATTGCAGAAAATAATATTATCAAAATTCCAATAAAATAAGAGCCTTCGCTAATAACAGCCATACCGAGAATTATAAATAGAACTCCAAAAATCCAGCTTAGTATTAAACCTAAAGTGATTTTTCTTACTTCTTTCTTTTCGTTCATAGGACATTATTTTATACAACTTGTATTTAAATTTTCCTATGCATTTCCTATGTCTTCCTTATTTAGATTTAATAATAATCCTATCTGTTTCATACGCATGAAGAAGCAGTTGTGGGAAGATTATGGCTATGTTGTAAGGGGAAATTTAAGGAAGAAAATTTTATTGCATATTGATAAGCCAATTACACCAAGAGAACTTTCAAAGCAATTAAATCTGCATCTTTCTGAAGCAAGTAGAGTTTTGATAGAACTTTCAAATAAAGGATTAGTAGAATGTCTAACACCTAAACTTAAATCTGGAAGGGTTTATGAACTTACTAAACAAGGTAAGGATATAAAGAATAAACTAACCAAATAGATATTGGTAAAAACAAGTCTGAATACTGATTTTGTTGTATTTTTAATAGAATGTCCCGTTTTTTCAAAATTTTGTTACATGGTTCTGGCAGAAACAGCCACTGGAGCAGCAGTTCTATAATTTTCTTCATGGGTTTCGTCTTTAATCCCTAGGTTCTTTTCGACTTCTTCGGTAACAACAGCCCAGAAAAAATCAACAAATTTCTGAACTTTTTTATTTTTCAAATTTAATTTATACATCTGGGCTTTCCCAACTTTCCTTGTAAGGTTTATCCATTTGTCCTTTACAAGCTCTTTCTTCAATTGTTTAATGCAGGGATAGCTTACTTTAGAGAATTTGGAAATATCTTTAAGCGAATAGTCAAAGTCCTGCGCGATTATCAAAAAGTCAAGCACTTTGTTTTTTGGTGTGTATCCTTCCCTTTCTAAAAAGACGCTTTTTTCTTTCATTTTTTATTAGTTATATCCTTATAAATTGCAATAAACTGGTATAAATTACTATAAATTGCAATAAATGTAAAACTATATAAATATTTCTATTTATCCCATAAGGGATATAACCATATACCTAAAAAGAGAAGGTATATAAGTAAGCTTATGCTGGAGCAAATTGTGAAAGTTCATAAAAGTGATTATATCAAATACAGCAGATTCATAGTAAGAAAACTCCACAAATCAACATGTTACGGCAAAGGCTCAATGTATGAGGAAAATGTGGTTGCAGGGCTGCCAGACAGGGGAATAGCTAAAGAAGTGCTGGCTGCATTGGTAAAACAGAATATTTGCGGCAAAAAGAAGAAAGAGCATGGCTGGAAGTATTATCTCAACATGGATAGGTATGACAAGATTAAAGAGATTATAAAAGAAAAAGGAAACCCTTCCATAATTCCGATTTTATTAATGTTGTAAAAATTTAAATATTAAGACCAATATCTTAATTTAAAATGGCAATCGCATCAGACTTGGACAAGGGAAATTACTTCATCTACAGCGGAGAGCCGGTAAGAGTCGTGAGGAAAGAAGTTGTTTCTGTTGGAACGCATTCACACACAAAATTAA
>DATDYS010000014.1:0-16998 GCA_035288925.1 Candidatus Nanoarchaeia archaeon | reverse complement strand
TCTTCGCCTTTGACTTCGTAATCTGCATCGACTACATTGTCATCGTTTGGAGGCGGACTTCCGCTTCCTGCGTGCGTTTGCCCTTCGCCCTGAGGATGCGACTGCTGGTACTGCTGCCCTGCCTTTTGGTATAATTCAGTTGACATCTTCTGCACCATTTCATTTATCTCAACCATTTTATTCTTAATTGAAGTGATATCTTTTTCTGCCGGCTTCAGCAATTCTTTTAACTCAATAATCTTGCCCTTGATTTCCTCAATCTCCTTTGAAGGCACTTTTCCTTCCAGCTCCTTGAACATCCTTTCGGTCGTGTAAGCTAGCGTATCTGCCTCGTTGATTGTTTCAATTTCTTCTTTCTTTTTCTTGTCAACTTCGGCAAATTCTTCAGCCTGCTTCTTCATTTTCTCGATTTCTTCGTCGCTCAGCTTCTGGGCGGCGGTTATCTTGATGCTTTGCTCTTTTCCGGTTCCTAAATCTTTTGCATTTACGTGCAGGATTCCGTTTGCATCAATGTCAAAAGTGACTTCAATCTGTGGGATTCCCCTTGGCGCCGGAGGTATTCCTACCAAATCAAACTGGCCAAGCACTTTATTATCGCTGAACATTGACCTTTCGCCCTGCCCTACTCTGATGGTAACAGCTGTCTGGTTGTCTGCTGCTGTGCTGAAAACCTGCTGTTTTTTTGTAGGGACAGTTGTGTTTCTTTCAATCAATTTTGTGAATACTCCTCCCAGGGTTTCAATTCCCAGGCTTAATGGAGTTACATCAAGCAATAATATGTCTTTTACTTCCCCTGCAAGAACTCCTGCCTGGACTGCTGCGCCCATCGCAACACATTCCATTGGATCGACGCCTCTTTCAGCAGGCTTGCCGACGTAATCTTCAACAAACTTTCTTACAATCGGCATTCTTGTCGGGCCGCCGACCAATATAATCTTGTCAATTTTGTTTGCAGACAGCTTGCAGTCCTTGATTGCCTGCTCTAGCGGATGCTTGCATCTCCTTATTATCGGGTCAATCAGGCTTTCCAGCTTTGCTCTTGTCAGCTTCAGGGTCAGATGCTTCGGCCCGTCGCTTGTTGCCGTTATGAACGGCAGATTTATGTCTGTTTCAAAAACAGTTGACAGCTCAATCTTTGCTTTTTCCGCAGCTTCCCTTAATCTCTGCATAGCTGTCTTGTCATTTTTCAAATCTATTCCTTCTGTTTTCTTGAACTCAGAAGCCAGGTAATCAACTAGAGTTTGGTCCATATCTGTCCCACCAAGTTGTGTATCCCCTGATGTAGATAGAACCTGGAAAACTCCGCCGCCAAATTCCATAATTGTAACGTCCAGAGTTCCTCCGCCTAAATCAAAAACCAGAATTTTAAGCTCTTTATCCTGCTTGTCAACGCCATAAGCCATTGATGCCGCAGTTGGCTCGTTAACTATTCTTATGACTTCCAATCCTGCAATCTCTCCGGCATCTTTTGTTGCCTGCCTTTGGTTGTCGTCAAAATAAGCCGGAACTGTGATGACTGCCTTATTGACTTTGTCGCCAAGAAATTCTTCCGCATCTTTTTTTATTTTCTGCAGAATGAATGCCGAAATCTGCTGCGGCGTGTATTCTTTGCCGTTAACATTGTACTTGTAACTGGTGCCCATCTTTCTCTTGGCAGCCATTATTGTATTTTCAGGATTTGAAACAGCCTGCCTTCTTGCCGGCTCTCCGACCAGAATCTGGCCGTCTTTTGTAAATGCGACTACGCTCGGAAATGCCTTTCCGTAAGCTGTTGTTCCCTCTGCGCTTGGGATTATTGTTGACTTCCCTCCCTGCAAAACAGCAGCTGCGCTGTTGCTTGTTCCTAAATCAATTCCTATAATTTTTTCTTTTCCCATTTTATTTTCCTCCCATCTGATTTTGAATTTTTTTATTTATTTTTTATTATTATGAATTTTGTTTTTCAATTTTTTTATTTTTTATTATTGTAAATCTGGTTTTTCAATTTTAAAATAAATATTTTGTTTTTATTCTTTGACTTTTTTATTCTCTGCCGAGATTTTTACTTTGCTGAACCTCAACACCCTGTCATTTAGCATATATCCCTTTTGGAATTCTTCCAAAATTGTTCCTTCGGGCTTGTCGGACTCTTCCTTCATCAAAACCTCATGCCTGTAAGGGTCAAATTTTTCCCCGTCAGTTTTTATTGTTCTCAGCCCGTCCGCTTCAAGAGCCGAATGCAATTGGGCATAAATCAGTTTCATTCCGCTGATGAATTTTTGCGGCTCATTTGTATGTTTTAATGCCATTTCGAAACTGTCAAGCGCTGGCAAAATTTTTGCGATGATTCCGGCATGGGCATATTTTGCAAATTCCGTTTTTTCCTTGTCAACCCTTTTCCTGTAATTCTCAAACTCTGCCTGCAGCCTTTTCAAAGTGTCTGTCAGCTCTTCGATTGATTTACCTTTTTGCTCAAGTTCTTTCCTGAGATTTTCAATTTCGTTATGTTTCTCGTGCTTTGCAGGCTCTTTTTTCTGCTCTTCATTTTTTGCGTCCTTTTTTACTTCCATTTTTAACCCTTAATTCTGTTGACTTTAAGTCAACGAGAAATAGGTAATATCAACCAGTATATAAACTTTTCGGCAAAAGTTTAAATATAAGACCATTAAAGGGTAATCTATGGCATTTATTAGGCAGAGAATAACCATAGTAAACATAAGAAGGCCATCTGAAACTAATGTGAATCAGGAGCTTCAGTGGCTTGGCACTTCTTTGGGACTGTTCAATTTAAGGGATAAAGACAAAAGCTGTTTCAGGGTATTTATAGAATTATTGAAGTGCGCAAAGGGAAACCGGACTCTTACAAGTGACGAGCTTGCGGCAAAACTTGACCTTTCAAGAGGCACGATAATACACCACATAAATAGGCTGATGGAATCCGGATTGGTTTTGCACGAAGGAAACAATTATACTCTCAGAGTTGATAACCTTAAGGCACTAATCGAGGAACTCGAAAAAGATTTGAAAAGAGCGCTCGATGACCTGAAAGACGTTGCAAACGAGATTGATAAGACACTGAGGCTGTGAGATACCAATTTCCGTTTATTTTGCTAACGGATTGTACCCTTGAGGCATCGGCTTTAATTTGTCAGCCATTTTTAATTTATCATTTATCAAATTCCCGAGCTGGTATCTGAAGTAATCCAGATAGCTTTTTGCTGGGTTGGATTTTTCCAGGCTTTGCATACCGCTTTGCGCATACGCTCCTCCGATGTAGATATCTTCAAGATTTTTTGGGTCTAGCTTAGGCATATTTAAAACTATTAATTTTCCGCTTTCCACGGAACCTTCCACAGCACCTTCCACCATTATGCTTTTAACAGCTGCTGGAGTGCCTTTCTTGTACAAATCGCATCGCACACTCCATTCACTCTCTTTTGTTTTTCCATCCCTTATAAAATAAAGCACTTCCGCACTATAGTCATCGGTTATTCTTACATTTTGAGTTAGAAACATCCCGTTAGAGTACATCTCAACAACTCCTAAATCAAAAGAACCGTCGTTGAATGTTCCAATTACTTTCCTGCCTGGAAGAACTTCCTGCTCCAAAGGCGAGAAGGCACTTAACGCACTTCCTCCTGCAAGCAAGCCTGCAAGCCCGCCTGCTGCCCTTGTTGATAAATCAATGAATTCTCTCCTGCTGACTTCCATAAAAATCACCAATGCCAAAGTTTCATTAATCTTATTTAAACTTTTCTTCGCAGTTTCCGGTTTGTAATCACCATTTGACGACTAAAATTTAACATTTTAAGAAAGTTTTACGAAATCAAAAATAATATCCTATTTTTAAACAGTAAATTATATAAACCAGTTGCCAGAGAATCAGCTTATGAAAAAGTTCCATCTGCTATTCTCGATATTTCTTTTATTAATCCCAGTTGCCCTGGCAGACATCTCAATACAAACTGACCAGAACATTTACAATCTCAGAAACGGCATTAAGGTATCTGCTTCTGTGTTGGAGAGTAGTAATTTCGAAGGCTTATTCAAGCTCACCATTTTATGCTCAGGCTACAGTCTCCAGTACATCACCAAGCCGATAACCCTTGAGTCAAATTCACGGACTGCTGTCAGCGTTGAAGAGCTTCCGGTGACCTCTTCAATGCTCGGCAACTGCACAGTAACCGGAGCTTTGACAACAACTGAAGGCACAATTGTTGAAGAGCAGGATTCGAATTATTTTGGAGTTACAAGCCTGCTCACAGTGCTTCCAGTCAATGCAAAAATAACGGCGCTGCCCGGGGACACAATCCAGGTTGCGGCTGTTGTCAATGAAGCTTATGGGAATAATGTCCTCAAGGCCCCCACAAAAATAACTCTGGAGTCCAGCGTTTACCCCGTTGATGCAATCGATGGCAGGCTTAATTTTAATATCGCGGTTCCCAAGAACATAAAATCTGGGCTTCACTCTATAAAAATTGATTCTTACGACTTAAACGGAAATGCTGGAAGCAATTCAATCGAGCTTGAAATAACCGCAGTCCCAAGCTACATCAAGGTTGAAACCGGTTCAGATATTTTGGCGCCGGGCTCAAAAGCCGCAATCACTTCATCAATTTACGACCATGCAGATGATTTGGTAAATGACTCGCTTGAGCTCGAAATGGTTTCTCCGAAGAATAACAAAGTTTTCAAAAAACTCGTGGACAGCAATGAAAAATTAGAATATGAGTTTAGCCAGTATGCGGAGCCAGGAGTTTACAGGCTAGCGGCAGCTTACAAAAATCTAGTGTCGCAGGGTTCTATAACTATAGGGACAGTCAGGGACATGCAGATAAAATATGAAAACGAAAGCGTATTCCTCGAAAACACGGGGAATGTCCCGTTCATCGATGAATTGACCTTTGTGCTCCAAAATGAGTTGAAAAAGTACCTTGTGACAAAAAAAATAAGTATAGATCCAGGAAAAGTTTTGTCGATTGACCTGTCGAAAGAAGTGCCAGAAGGATTATATAACATATTTGTTCCACTTAAGGCCGATTTAGAGTCCATAAAAAAAGCACTGAACGATACAGAACAAAATTTAATGAATTTTAATCACGGCAATAACACGCTGCAGAAAATTCTTGCGGACAATGCGCTAATTCACGACAACAGGCCAGTCTATAAAAAGATTGCAGCAGGCCTTTCTTCAATCAGCGCCAATCTGGTAGGCAGCAATGGATTTGTAACAAACATACCATGGCTGGCTCCTTTGGTATTGGTTTCCATACTTTTAATTCTTCTCGTAAGGTACGGAAGAAAGCCAATAGCAAGCGTTTATAGAAAAATAAGGGGCAGGAAAGAGGAGCATCAGGAAAAGCTGGATAAGGAAAATCAAAAGTTTAATAAATAAATTTCTGAGAAGGCTTAACCCTTATTAGGATCAAGATTTTCTTTTTTCCCTTTCCTCGTCCATTATCTCGGCTTCGCCCAAAGTTTCGTTGAGCAGGTCCTGCGCCGATTTCATTAATCCGACAGCGCCCTCTTTGGAGCAGTATGGGCACCTTGAAGCCATCTTGGCGCTCTTGAACTTGTATCCGCACGAGCGGCATTCTAATTCTATCATAACCACTTTCTAGTAGAAGAAGTATATAAATTTTTGTTTTTGGTTTCAAAATTCGAAACATTTAAAAATAAAATGTTTGAACTATAAGATTATGGTAGCAAAAAACTTCGGTAACGCAATTATCACCAGCATCATTTCTATTATTGCTATCATAATTATTTAGGCCCTTAAGATTCTAGACGGGCCTGAGCAAAATTAGTTTAGGCTACGTTTTAGATTACAAAATTAAACAAGACGGAGGAATAAAATGACATTGAATGGAGTGGAAGTTTTGGAAACAGTACTCAGAGACGGCGCTCAAAGCCGTGATGTTAATATAGGCAGTGTTAAAGATGCTTTGAAAATAGTCAAACTTATAGATGGATTGGGATATGCTGATATTATTGAAGCGGGTTTCGCCGGTTCTCACACTATGCATGATGAAATTATAAAAGAGGCTGCTCAAATGGATTTGCATGCTAGAGTAGCTGCATTTGGCAGAACGAGAGCGCCAAATACGAATGTTGACGATTTTGCCAGAAATCCTGCAATAAAAAATCTTTTGGAAGTGAATACGCCAGTTGTTGTTATAGTCTATAAATCTTGGGATTATCAGGTGCCGACTGTAGGCGCCGGTTTGGAAGAGAATTTAAGGATGTTGGACGATACAATAAGATTTTTTGCAGAACAAGGCAAATATGTTATAGCCGACGCAGAATTTGCAACGGGCGCTTTTTTAGGCAAGCCCCAAAAAAATGTTCCTCCAAACTTAGATTATCTTTTACAAACATTAAGAACCGCAAAAAATGCCGGAGCAAAAAGTGTTGTGCTTTGTGATACAACTGGAATATTACTCCCTCAGCACGTTGGTCCTTTGATTAATGCAGCATCCGGAGCAATAGGAAACTCCCATGTTGGATTTCATGGGCATAATGACCATGGCGTCGGAGACGCGAATAACTATCTGGCTATGCTTGCCGGTGCAACTCATGTGCAAACTTCATTCCTAGGCCACGGAGAAAGAACAGGAAACATAAACGGCGCGAACATGTTGGGATTATTAAGTTCCCCTTATCAGGCTAATGTGCTTGAATTTGACTTGGCACGTTTGAAAAATGTGTCTGAAGTTGTTCATCTTTTGCTTACTGGCCAAAGATTGCCGGGCAATACTCCTTTTATCGGAAGAAATGCATTTACCCACAAAGGAGGGATGCATGCTGATGGCAACGGTAAATTGGAGGGGGCTTATAACGGGCGTGATCCTGAGGAGTTTGGAAATCAGGAGCATTATCCAATCACTCGGCAATCCGGCAGAGCCCACGTAGCGCAGATATTGGGCGTTTCAAAAAAAGATCCCTGGGTCGGAAGAGTATTCAATAAATCAATGAAACTGTTGGATGAAGGCTATCAGTTAGACCAATATCCTGAATTTTTTAGACTGGTTGCTGAAAGGCAGAGGGGAGATTATGCACCTCCATTCAGAATTTTAGCGGAAGAGTTGACTGAGAGCACTATTGACGGCCGTGTAACAGACAAAGCGATTATCAAGGTTGTTGTTAATAATATTGAATATCCGATAGAAGCCAGCGGTGCAGGCCTTGTTGATGCCACAATGAAGCCACTGGAAGAAGTTCTGCGAAAGCATTATGACTTTCCCAAATTTGATTTTAGGTATGGCGTAAAAGGAACTCATGGCGCAGGAAGTTCACAGGATGTTTTAGCTGAAGTGCACATTATGACTAACGGCAACGGAATGGTAACCTATACCATGCCTGGCGTTTCACCATCAGTCATACAGGCAAGTATTAAGGCTATAACCGCAGGGATGGAATATATGATTATGCAAAGTGGAATCAATCATAAATAAGATAAGAACAGAGAAAAAAATAATATAAATAATAAAATTTAATTCCCCTGCCTGTCATGCGCTCTTAGGCTCGGCCTTAATTTCTCTGCGCCTTTTCCTTTGTGCAGCAATCCTCGGCCTCTCCTGCCTGCGCTTGTAAGGCCTCTTTCTGAGCGCCCTCTCTGGTCCATTATCCAGCTTATTCTGGAGTCTGACATTGTTGACGGGTTGTGGCGGTCAACTAAAATCACTTCATACCAGAAATGCAGCCCGTCCTGCCCAACCCAATAGCTGTTCAGAACTTCACAATTAGTAAATTTATCAACGGCGCGGTTTTCAGCAACCTGCTGATAGTTCATTGTCAAGTCAATCCTTCGGCTCATTGCTTTCGGCCTTCTAGGGTGCCTTATCTGCGGCTTTAATCTTCCGCCCCTGTTTACTCTTTGCCTAATCAAAACATAACCTGGCTTTGCTTTGTATCCCAAAGAACGCGCCCTGTCCAGCCTTGTAGGCCTTTCAATTCTTACAGTTACCGGCTCTTTTCGCCATAGAATAAGTCTCTGCTGCCATAAGGGCCCAAGCCCTTCATTCGGCTTTTTCCAAGCATCCCTGATATATTTGTACATTCCCATTTTAGCCTCCACTGTTAATATATTGTATTCCGAGATTCAGGCAAGCTACGCCTACATTTCTCTTATGATTTGGTAATTTGGAGGATTTATAAAGTTATCGCGCATTTTTTAAATTGTTAATTTTGATTTATGTCCATTTCCAGACATTTTTGTTTGCTTGTGTTTTGTTTCGGGCATCAGGTTTAAAAAATCATCAGTAATCCCAAGCCAGATATGCGAAACAACACTGTAATGGAAGATTTAAGAGGCTATTCAGAAATTCTGGGAGTAGTTGCTGGCCATAGGAATATAATTCCTTTTTATGAAAGGTGGTCTAAAGCGAAAAGCCGCACAGAAGATGAAGTAAATATGTACCGAAGGTGGATCGCCCTTACCAGATTACTGGTTGATAAAATAGATGTGGAAACTGGGATTAGCCGGGGGAGAGTTAAGGTAAGGTTGCCATTAGATCAAATTGCTCAATCTTTGCCTCAATCAATTAGCCCTGTTGATGTGTCCGTGGTTGTCTCCGATCTTTTAGATATTAGTTATGATGCCAAAACACTGGGCGGATCACCGGAATTTCAAAGCTATACATTTTCTTGAACTATTCCCATTTCTAAACAATAAACAATAACCCAAACATTTTAATATCTTAAAATTATTCTTTCTCCTATGCCAATAGACAATTCAAACATGCTGAAAGTTATTGAAGATTTTCCTCACCAGTGCAGGGCTGCCTTGCCTCTCGCAAAAGGAATTGCTGTTTCCGGCAAAGTTGATAAAATAATTGTTGCAGGCATGGGCGGCTCCGCTGTCGGCGGGGATTTATTAAGATTATATCTCCACGATTTGAAAATCCCAATCACCACAGTTAGGGATTACAAGCTGCCGAATTTTGTTGATGAAAACACTTTAGTTTTTGCTGTTTCCTATTCAGGCAACACTGAAGAAACACTGTCAGCTTTTGAAGACGCAACTAAAAGAAAAGCTAAGATTGTTGCAGTCACAAGCGGCGGAAAATTAGCCGAATCAGCTAAAAAAGTCATAAAAATTCCCAAGGGATTGCAGCCGAGGGCGGCTTTAGGATATATATTCTTTCCTATTCTTGGAGTTTTAGTCAATTCAGGCATTGTAAAAGAAAATCCAGGCGACGTTAAGGAAATGCTGGATATTCTGTCAAATACAGATGATTTTAAATCTTTTGGGGAGAGTATTGCAAAGCAGATTGGAAGCAGAACCCCCTTGATTTATGCGTCTGAGCAGTTTGGCGCAGTCGCTTACAGGTGGAAAACGCAGTTCAACGAGAACAGCAAGGTTGCTGCGTTTACGCACAATTTTTCGGAATTAAACCACAATGAAATAGTAGGCTACCAAACAATGAGCAAAGAAAGATTCATTTCAATATTTTTAAGGGATAATTTTGACAATGACCGCATAAAAAAGAGAATGAACATAACAAAAGACATTATTTCGCAGAAAGTTGATGTTGTTGAAGTTTATACAAAAGGAAATTCTTTACTTTCAAGATTATTCTCAGCGCTGTATTACGCTGATTTTGCCTCTTATTATCTGGCGCTGCAGAACAAAATAGATCCGACACCAGTTCATGTGATTGAAAGCCTGAAGAAGAAGCTGGCTGAGTAAGAATTATTTTTACTTTCTCCTGGTGGTTATTTAATGCGCATTTTTCAACAAACTTTTAAATAACTTCAAACATTACCGAGATTATGTTCCTGAAATCAATAAGGTTAAACAACATAAGAAGCTATGAGGTTCAGACTGTTAATTTTCCTTTAGGTTCTGTTCTTTTGGCAGGGGATATCGGCTCAGGAAAGTCAAGCATTCTGTTGGCAATTGAATTTGCGCTGTTTGGCGCAAAGAAAGGCGAGCTGCCGGCTTACACTCTGCTGAGGCACGGAAAAAAGGAGGGAAGCGTTGAATTGCACCTGCAGATTGATAACAAGGATGTAATAATTAAAAGAAATTTGAAAAGGAGCAACGGCGACATAAAGCAGGAAGCAGGGTATGTGATAATCAACGGAGTCAAAAAAGACGGAACGTCAGAGGAACTGAGGGCAATTTCACTTGAGCTGCTCGGCTACCCGAAAGACCTGCTGAAGAAAAGCAAGGACCTGGTTTACAGGTACACAGTCTACACTCCGCAGGAAGAGATGAAGCAGATTCTTTACGAGAGCAAGGAAGCGCGCCTTGACACTTTAAGGAAAGTATTCAACATTGACAAGTACAAAAGAATAAAAGAAAATTCAAAAATAATCGTCAGCGCGCTGAGGGAAAAAAAGAGGCACCTCGAGGGATTTATAGTTGATTTGGATTACAAGAAGAAAGATTTGGAAGAAAGAAAAAAAGAGATAGTTGAACTGGATGGCAGAATAACTGATTTGAATCCGAAAATAGAGGACGTCAAAAAAATAATTTCCGAAAAGAAAAACTCCATAGAATACCTGGAGGGCGACATAAAGGAGCTCGTTTCTGCAAGAAAAGGGTTAAGCGTCACGGAATCCAACCTTAAAATCAGGATTGAGCAGAACAACAGGCTGAACGAGGAAATAAAAAAGCTTGAAAGCCAGGTTGAAGACTTGAAAAAAGAGCTCGAAGGAAAAGGAGCGGAAGACATGGAATCAATATCAAAAAAAATTGACTGGAAGGAAAAAGAAATAGGCCAGGCAGATTTGGATTACCGGAATATGACGAGGCAGGCCAGGGAACTGGAAGTAAGGATGGAGCATTGCAGTGAAACAATGCGCAAAATACAGTCCCTTGATATGTGCCCGGTATGCGAGCAAAAAGTTGACGAAGCGCACAAGCACGAAATAAACTCAAGAGAAACTGAAAAATGCAGCCATTATCTGGACGAAATAAAAAAAATAAAGGATGAGGAGTCCAAGCTTGAGAGAATAAAAATTGAGCTGAAAAAAGAGATTGACCATCTAGTAAAAGAGCAGAGCCACCTCAATATCACAAAAGTAAAATTCGGGAATCTTAAGGAAAAGGAAACTTCAAAGCTTGAAAAATCCGGATTGAAGGAAAAAATTAAGAAAGAAATAGGGATGCTGAACGCAAAAAAAATCGAGCTCGGCGCCAAAATAGAAAAATATTCGCAGGCAGAGGAAAAATACAATGCAGTCAGGAAAGAGATTGACGGTCTGCTCCCGCAGGAAAGATTTCTTGAAATTGAAAAGGGAAAATGCGAAAGCGCAAAAGAGTCCGTGAAAAGGTTCATAGCATCTATCGAAAAAGAAATTTCTGAAAAGCAGAAGGCAAAAGAAAAGCTTGCTTACCTTGCCCAGCTGATAAACTGGATAGGCGAGTTTTTTGTGAATTTGATGTCGACAATGGAAAAGCATGTGATGGTGAACATTCACTCGCAGTTTAATGAGCTGTTCAAGAGATGGTTTGACATTTTGATGGAGGATGAAACCCTGAATGTAAGGGTTGATGAGGAATTCACTCCGGTTATAGAGCAGAACGGCTATGAAACATATGTCGAAAACCTAAGCGGGGGGGAAAAAACTTCGGTTGCGCTTTCTTACAGGCTTGCCCTCAATAAAGTCATAAATGATATAATTGTCGGAATAAAAACAAAAGATATCATAATTCTTGACGAGCCGACTGACGGGTTCAGTACTGAGCAGCTTGACAAAGTGAGGGACGTTCTCGGGCAGTTAAACATGAACCAAGTGATAATTGTCTCCCATGAATCAAAGATAGAGAGTTTCGTGCAGAGCGTGATAAGGGTGGAAAAGCATGAGCACATAAGTGTTTTGGCTTGACAAAAAAATTCAATTTCTTCACCGAAAGCTTTAAAAACCCCATAATACCCGGATTTATTCATTATGGCATATGTTGGGGGTAATCAGAGGAGTCTTGAAACCATTAAGAGGGAAGACCTTAATAGAGTCTGCTCTGACTGCGGAAGCACGGACATAGACTACGCCAATGAGGAATTTTACTGCAAGAAATGCGGATTAGTTCTTGATTAATCTTTTATTCACTTCAAATTTTAGTTCTTAATTTTTAGTAAATATCATTACTTGCGCGCCACGACAAACCTGAAATCCAAAAGAAAACTATTTAAAGAAGTTTTTGAAACTTATTATATATCGGGGTTTTTGGAAACATGAATAAAATAATTTTATTTTCAGCGCTGCTTTTTATTTTTCTGGCTTCTTCAGTTTCTGCGCATGCCCAATCTTATAGGAATGTTTTCATTCTGAATGATGTCTTCCTGAACTTTGAAATTATATCCAAGCAGCCACAGACAAGGGTAAATGACAGCCTGATTGTGCATGAAGGCGGAAGGATAGATTATTTGCCCGACGGAAAATACATTCTGATTAGCGGAAAATCTTATTATGACTGGATGTCAAAGTCTTACGACAGGGAAATGCTCAGCAAAGCGTGGAACAGGGCTTTCGGCGGAGACTTTTATGCGGATGTAATGCAATACTACACTGAGCGGCAGACAATCAATATTTCCCACGAGCTGGATTTGAAAAGTTATTGGGACAAGAAGAAAGCTGAAGTGGCTGCCAATAAATGATTTTTTATCTTCTGTTTATTTTTGATGTGCAGCAATCCGGCGACAAACTATCATAGTCCACCAGCACGTATGGGTTGCTTTCTCCAACAGGTTTTGACACTTTTAAGCGAACGTATTCTGTTAATTTAAAAGGTTTTTCTTCCGCATTAACCCATACTTCTGGCTTGTCCGGAACGCCGCTAACACTAAACTGAGTTCGAGCAGCTTCAATCGCAGTTACAATTAATCCAATATCCCCTTCAGGAGTATGTACTCTAACTCCCTCTCCCTTTCTGAGCTGCTGGGCCAGTCGTGAAAAATTAAATGAGGACATAGATTCAGTATTCTACTTCCTTTTAAATACTTAATCAGAAAAATTGTATATTTGTATTATGCCAAGCAAAATTAGCCCCACAATCCCTTCACTCCGGTAAATATCATCTCTATTGACACGGCAGTCAGGAACAATCCGAAAATTCTTGAGCTGATATTAATAAGATTGGCGTTTGCTTTTGGAACAACATAAGCGAAACTGATGAAGACAATCCCGACCAAAATAAATGCCGGAATTAAATTTACAGCAACGGCAAACTGCCCTAGCTCATAAGCCTTGATAGTTATATATGATATTGTTGCAGGCCCGGTCAGCATCGGAGTTGCGATGATTGAAATCAGGCTGTGGACGCCTTCGACATTTACGATTTCCTTTTCTTTCGGCCTTATTGTGTCAAGCCCCAGCAGCAGGAGAACTATTCCGCCCGCAACCCTGAATGAATTCAGCGTGATTCCAAAAAACTCAAAGAGATAAGGGCCTATGAAAGTTATCAAAAGTGCGATTACAAAAGCAGTCAGCACGGATAATGTTGCTATTCTTTTTACATCCAGCTTCTTCCTGTACGCTGCCATTAGGAATGGGAAGGATGAAAGGGGGTTGAGAAGGACGAAAAGCTGAATTATAAGCGCGTAGTTAAGCATTGCCCATTCCATGCAGCGATTAATCTTAAAGGTTATTTATAAGATTTGCCTTTTTGATAATCTATCCGGGTAATAATCTGTTTTAAGAAAAGTTTTTTATTTCCCGTGCTCTATAGAGAATTTTGAAGTGGATCATATTTGTCAAAATTCTCTAAGAAAACTCTCGATGTAAATAATAGATTATGGATTATCGAGAGTTTTCTATAATCTTCCTCATCCTATTCACAAAATCTTCAGCAGTTTTGTAATAGTGGTCAAATTCTTCCCCTTTTATTTCAACAAGTTCGCGGTGAGTCACCATCTTCATCAGCCTGTAGAAATTTCTCATGATTACAACATACTTGTGCTCGAGCATTTTTTTTCTTACAAGCTTTTCTTCCATTAAATCAGCAACGTGCTCCGGTGTCGGAGGAATCTCTCCCACTTTCATAAGCGCAGCATGCGCAGAGTCAATCACCGCCCAATACAGGTCAAGCACTCCCTGAAGCAAATGCCACTTTGAATTGTGCAAAGTGTTTGGCGCTCTTGAGTAATAAGTCCAGATGCTTTCCTGCGTCGGCCTGATCCTTCCTTTTTTCAAGAGCATTTGCATCGGGTCAAAAAATCCCGAATCAATCAATGCAACTCCGTCCCTTAAAAGATTGATTGCAACGGGGTCGCCGTTTCGCATATATTCCCAGAATGAAGTGAACCTCATCGTTGTGATGTGGAGTTTTGTTGAAACTTTGACAATTGACTGCTGCACAATCAGCCTGTATGCTTCCATAACTTCCGGCGACATGCTCATCATCAGGTCGTCGATAACGACAAGAAGGTCAATATCTCCGGTTGGCCCCTTAGTTTTTCTTGCGGCAGAGCCGAAAAGAACAATTGCTCTTATGAATCCCCCAAGCTCTTTGTAAATTTCACCGGCAAACCTGTAGGCAGTGTCTATGTCCTCCTTGTAATAGCGCTCAAGGTTAGGATGCTGTTTTTTAGGAATATCAAATTTCATTTAAGCCTCTTTTTTAACTAAATTTTAAACTTTTTCTTAGATAATTATTCAGGGAGGGAATAACACATCGCACTTTATGAGTAACACGTTGCCCTCCACCCACCCGTTTAAATTAAGATTTAGAGTGCAAACGATACATCATACTATGAATATTATGCTTCCATTATAAAAGGTTTTGTTGTTGTTTAAAAATAGTGACAGAAAAATATAGAATTGCGTGCTACTGCTAAAGAGTGCAATCGCCAATTAAATTCAACAAAAAGAAATAAAAATCTTTTACTCGTACTCAGCAACTTCTTCAACGCCGGCTGTTTTCTTGCTCTCTTCTTTTGCAGTAGCTTTGGGTCCCCTGTATATATAGGCGAAGCTTGGCACGGCTGCAATCCAGTTCTCGCCGAAGCCGGCGATGTCCCCTTCAACTGCGTCGCATGTCTTTTTCAGCTTGTTGATTGCCCTTTTCAGCTCAACTAAATCCTTGTCCTTAAGGGGTTTGATATTCACGAGCGCCAGCGTGTGACCCTCCCTTAATGCGTCAAGGATTGGCTTGATGTCTTCGAACTCTTCGATTACAAAAGGCCTTACCATTAATTTTGATTTTGTGTCTCGCGGAGTTTCATTCCCAAGCTCAACATATCCCTGGTCGGACTCCTCAAACATGTCAGCACTAGAACCGCTTCCCAATTTCTCCTTAATCTTGTTGAAAAATCCCATTAAAATCACCTTTATTTTATTTGTTTTTAACTTATCCTTTTCCCGTAAGACCCTAAATATATAAATGTTTCTATTCTCCAGAGTAGTGAAAGAAAAAGATGATTTATGATTTAAAATTGTATGTTCAAGGCACCCATTTAACGTTTTCAGGTAAATTAACCAGCTGAATAGTCATCAGCAAACATTTTAATTACCCAAAGCTTTTTAAAATACCACTTCTTCCAGAACCAATATGGTTAAGAGACTAGGCGGATTGCGAAGGAAGACAAGATATAGGTTCACGAAAGAAACCCGAAGAAGGGGAAAAATCAGCGTAACAAGATATTTTCAAACTTTCAATGTTGGCGACAAGGTTTATCTTCATGTGGAGCCGGCTGTCCAGAAGGGAATGTATCACCCGAGATTTATGGGAAAAGGGGGCATAGTAAACGGAAAGAGAGGAAGATGCTACACAGTTACTATTAATGACAGGGGAAAAGAAAAAGAATTGGTTGTCCATCCTGTTCATCTAAAGAGGGTTTAAAATGTCTGACATGCAAATTGTTTCTGAAACGCCTATGAACATGTACCAGCTCAAGAAGGAGCTGGAGAAAATAAGGAAAAGGGACAGTGAGCTCAATTTCAGGGCAAACAGGACGGAAGAATACCTCCAGCAGGTTCTCACGCTTAAAAATACCGATGAGCTGTTTGACAAAATAATGAAGCTGAACATTCCAAGATTAAAAGAGCAGCACGTTCACAAAATAATTGACATTGCCCCGACAACAATGAACGAGCTAAAGGTCATTTTGCAGAGCTACACCATAACAGTTAACAATGACGCTATGAAAAAAATTGTTGACACGCTTACCGATTTCTTGAAAGATTGATTGTAGGAAATTTTAACTAGTTTAGATTATTAATAATAATTGATTAATTCACATAAGAAATTATTAAAAACTTCTTTCCATCGTAATCTTTATATACATAAAACTTTCTTTCATATAAATATGGGAGTGGCAATGGAGAAAAATCATTTGGAATTACATGGCAGGCTGGTCAGGGAAATAAACTTGCTTTCAAAAAATTTCAGCAGCAGGAATTATTCAAAAATAACAAATGTTAACAATTTGCTTTTAAAAAAAGACATTTCAGTGGAGAACAAGAAAAATGTTTTGATGGGCGGGCTGCATAAAATCATTTCAACAACATTTTCAATTAACAGGAAAAAATTCCAAAAAAAAGATTTAAAATCATTGGGAAAAAGGCTGGACTCGGCAAGAAAAATAATTTCGAAGCTGAGGGATTTAAATTATTACCTTGAAACGGTATTTTTGCAGGAGCTTAAGCTTTCAAGAATTAAAATAAAAGACATATCATCAATATCAAAAAAACAGGACGGCCTTGCAAAAAGTGAGCTGCAGAGGCTTGAATACTCGGCTTACAGGCTGATTGGGCAGGCAGTCATTGCTGACAAAAAATTACTAAGTGAATATTCAAAAAAAGAAGGAATGATAACTAAAAGTGAAAAATCTGAGTTTAAAAGTTTAGATATGATATTGAGGAAAGAGACAATCCTGCTGGAACACCTTGAAGCGAAGATTCCGCCGTCAAAAATGGCAGGAATGAATCTGGTTCGGGACCCTATATTTTCGCACTGGGCTGCAAGGGTATTTGCATTGCTGATTTACCTTGAGCATTGGTACTCCGGCGAAAAATTGATTTTCAGCCAGCTGAAGAAAAATAAGCCGGTGAAGGCAAAAATCAACAAAA